>JBDKIR010000067.1:0-12145 GCA_039797035.1 Pseudomonadota bacterium
TGCACGCGGGCTTCGCAGAAAACCGGCCCGCCTTCGCAATGGATGCGCGGGAAGGAAACCGCTTCCACCGCCGACATGCCGAAATCAATCGCATTGATGATGGTGGTGAGCACGGCGGAGATGATCACGCTGCCGCCCGGCGCGCCGACAATCAGCCAGGGCTCATCATCCTTATAGACAATGGTGGGCACCATGCCGGTGGTGCGCGCCTTGCCGGGTGCGATGCTATTGGCGCGGCCCGGGCGCATATCAAATAGCTTCATGGCGTTGTTCCAATTGAAGCCAAGCCCTGGTGTCACCACACCGGCACCGGTGCCGAGCGTATGCGTGACAGAAACGCAATTGCCCGCTGCATCCCAGACGGAAAGATGCGTGGTGCAGGAGGGCGGCTCGCCAACCCGCCCACCGGGCAGCCAGCCATCCCGGATACGCTTCGCCCAATTGGCGGCGCGTTCCTTCGACATGAGCGATTCAGTGGGGACCGAGACAAAATCCGGATCGCCCAGTGCTTCATCCCGGTCGTGATGCGCGGCGGCCATGGCGCGCGCCACCAGATCATAATGCCCGGCACTGCCGGCGGGCAGCGCGCCCAGGTCGAATTGTTCCAGGATATTCAGCATGGCGATCAGCACCGCGCCCGAACCCGGTGGCGGGTTGGAGGAGATTTTATAGCCGCGATAGGTGCCGATGACGGGCGCGCTTTCACGCACGCGGTAATCGCGCAAATCATCGGCGGTGATGAAGGCGCCGTTTTGCGCGAAGTCATTGATGATCTGCCCGGCAATCTCGCCGGTATAAAAATCCTGCGCGCCCTTGGCGGCGAGGCGTTCCAGCGTGCGGGCCATTTCCGTATGCACGAGCTTGTCGCCAACCTCATGCAATTGCCCGGCCTGGTTCAGATAAAGCGCCGCACAGGCTTCGGTTTTCGTCACGCGTTGCAGGCCGGTGGGCAGGCCGGGTTGGGGTTTGCGTTCCAGGAAATCGCGAAAAAAGGGCGTCACCAGCACGCCATCCCGCGCCATGGCGATGGCGGGCGCCAGCAGATCGGCCCAATCCATAGTGCAAAACTGCGCGTGGAAATGCGCGAAGCCCGCCACCGTGCCGGGGGTCATGATGGCGGTATAGCCAAGCTCTGCCCGATGATCGTCAAACAGCGCATAGCCGGAGATCTCGGATTTGCCCTGGCTATCGGCGGCCCACATATCGGCGCGCACCTTGGCGCCCGCGCGGGCATGGAAATCAATCATGCCCTGGCGGCCGGTTTTGGCGTCGCGGAATTGCAAAGTGCCCATGCCGCCAATGCCGCACATGAAGGGGTCTTGCACCATCTGGCAAAAGGCAGTCGCAACGGCGGCGTCAAAGGCATTGCCGCCACGGCGCAGAATTTCTGCCCCGACATCCGCGGCGCGGGGTTGTGGGCAAACGACGATGCCTTTGATCTTGGCCATGGGGGTTCCTCCATTTGGGAATATGCCAGCACGAAGCGGCGCGATGCGCCATGGTGCTTGACGCCGCACGGCGCACGGGCAGCATGGGCGGCATGACAGATACTGCCGAAACCATCCTGCTCCGCCACCTTCTGGAAACGCCGGAGGCCGCCATTCCCGAAGCGGCGCGGGAGGCTGCGCGCATCTTTTTGCTGGATGGGCTCGCGGTTGGCGTCGCGGGCATGGCGCATGCGGCGCGGGCGGGATTGCTCTCGGCCGCGCGCGGTTGGGGTGCGGGGGAGGAAGCGAGGCTCTGGGGTGATGGCGCGAAGCTGCCGGCGTCTCAGGCCGCTTTCATGAATGCGTTTCAGGCGCATGCGCTGGAATTTGATGCCATCCATGAAGCTGCCGTGGTGCATGCCATGACGCCGACAGTTTCGGCCGCCATGGCCGAGGCAGAAAGGCAAAGCGGCTTGGGCCAGACGGTTTCGGGCGCGCGCTTCATGGCGGCGGTGATCCTGGGGCTTGATCTGGCCTGCACCATAGGTGCTGCGGCACGCGGCCCGATGCGCTTCTTCCGCCCGGCAACGGCGGGGATGTTTGGCGCTTATGGCGCGGTGGCCCGCTTGCGCGGCTTCGATCTGGCCACAGCATCGGCGGGCGCGGGGCTTTTGCTCGGGCAGATCCCCGGCACCATGCAGGCCCATTCGGAAGGGTCCATGGCGCTGCCGGTGCAAATGGGCTTCGCCGCCATGGCGGGGCTACGCGCGGCAGATTTGGCGGCAGCGGGTGCCGCGGGGCCGGCGCAATGGCTGACCGGGCCCTTCGGATTTTTGAAACTGACCGAACCGGAGCATGATCTGGCGCCTGGCCTCGCCGCACTTGGTAGCACCTGGCAGGTGACGCGCCTTGCCCACAAACCCTTCCCCTCTGGCCGGCTGACGCATCCCGCGATTGATGGCGTGCAGCGGTTGATGGCGGCGCATGGGGTCACTGCTGAAGCTGTGGCGGCGGTGCGGCTTCATTTGCCGCCACTTGCGATGCGCTTGGTGGGGCGGCCCATCAAGCCGGACCTGACCGGCAATTACGCACGGCTTTGCCTGCCCTATGTGGTGGCGCGCACACTTCTTTCGGGCAGTGTCGGGCTTGGCGATTTCAGTGAGGCTTTGCTGCGCGATCCCGCAACGCACGCCTTGGCGGCCCGGGTTGCCTTGCTGGGCGATGGCAATACGGATGAAAACGCCGTGGTGCCGCAGCGCGTGGAAATCGCGTTGCGTGATGGCACTGTGCTGGAGCAGCGTGTTGAAGCGGCGCTCGGCAGCCCGGAAAATCCGCTATCGCGCGCGGCGCAAATCGCCAAGGTGAAGGCGTGTTTCGCGGGCATTCTGCCGGCGGATCGGGCCGCTTCGCTGGTCGCCGCAATCGCGACATTGGAAAAAATGCCCGATGCGGCAGCTTCGCTGATGACCCATTTGGTACATCAGCCATGAAGCGCTTTCGCGCATTATGGGTCAATTCGCTGTCGATATTTTCGACTATTCTTTTTCTGAGCGCCTGCGCTGCTGATCCATCGGTCAGCATGATGGGATCCGAAACGCGCCAACTGGTCGCAATCAGTCCAGGGATGCATACGCTAAGCGGACCCGTCGCAACCTTCGACCCACAGAACCCATCTGTTGATCTGCGCTTGCCAGCAGGGCGCGCCCGGCCGCCGCTGATCATTTTTGTGCATGGTGGGGGCGGCATGCGCGATAGCCTAGCGGCCATGGCGGCGTTCCATGCAGCGGGTGTCGCCGTGCTGGGCTTCGATGCCTATCGCATGAACGGGTTTGAACGCGATTGGCGATTCTGGGTGCAGAATATGACGTATGAAGCGCGTCAGCGAATGATCTATACCAGCGCCTTGGGCGCCTATCATTGGGCCATCACCCAGCCAGGGATCGATGTATCGCGCGTTTATATCTACGGTTTATCGAATGGCGCCGATGTTGTTGCGAATCTTGCCGCGGTGGTGGACCCAGCCCATGTACGCGCCGTATTCGCAGAAGGCCTGGCCGGTGCCGGGCTTGGTCTGCCCGATCACTTGCGCGTGCCGGTAAGGGCCATTTTCGGCAAGTTGGATAATTACGCCGGTCGCACAGCGGATGATCTCCGCTGGCAGCGACGTGTGCCCTGCGGGCTGAATGTAGCGGTGTTTGACCGGCCACCTGGCAATGCTGCCCAGTGCAACCGTGATGTAAACCCCCATGGCCGCACCCAGGCACCAGCCGATTGGGTACAGACACGAAAATCTCAAGGCGCTGATGTAGAGATGTGGTTCTATGACAATGCCGCGCATGGCATTTTCACAGGCCCCTTGCGGCAGCAAATGATGCAGTGGCCCGGTATGTTGGCGCATGCATCTATTGGTGCGGATGATGCAGCGCGGGCAGCGCTGCTTGCGGATGTTCTGGCGCTGATCAATCGATCAGCGCCTTAGAAGCTGGCGTTTTGCCGCTTCAGACCGCGCTATTCACACCAAGCCGCTTTGCGGTGCCGATGATATTGGCCCAGGTGTCTTGCGGCAGCGGCACACCATCAGCGAGCCGTTCCGCACGCCGCGTGGCTTCCGGCTGACCTGGCAGCAGCACCGGCGCGGCGGGGTCTGCCGGGCGGGTTGCCGCAATCCAATCGGCATAGGCCAGACCCATGCGTTCAAACTCCGCCTGGGTGCCGAAATGCTTGGGCGAGATGAAAATGGAAAGCATGCCATTGGCAATGCGCGAACGTTCCGTCACCGGGCCGCTCGTGCCGCCGGCTGTCAGGCAGCCCGCGAGCATTTCGCACATGAAGGCCAAGCCCGAACCCTTATGTTCACCAAAGGCGCGAATGGCGCCGGTGCCCTTCGAAACATCGCGCGGGCCCACGGCTTCATAAGGGCCGTAAAGCGTGTGCGGGTCAGTGGAAAGCCGGCCATCTGCTTCGATCAGCGCACCTTCCGGCAGCGCCTTGCCGCCAGAAGAAGCCACCAGAACCTTGCCTTCCGCGACCAGCGATGTCGCGAAATCCAGCACGATCGGCCGGCCCGGCAGCGGCACACCGATGGAGACCGGATTGGTGGAAAACCGCCGCTCCACGCCACCAAAAGGTGCCACCAGCACCGATCCGGCGACATTGACGAAATGGATGGAAATCAGCCCCGCGGCCATGGCCTGTTCGGCATAGGCGCCAACCCGGCCGATATGGCCGGCATTGCGCAATGCCGTGATGCAAACGCCGTTTTCCACCGCGCGCTTGATGCCAAATTCCACGGCTTGCGGCGCCACGGTTTGGCCGAAACCCCATTTGCCATCAATCACGGCGAAGGAACCGCCATCTGTCACCACATCGGCGGTCTGGCCCTTCAGCACATAACCTGCTTCCAACCATTCCACGTAGCGCGGCACGCGCACCACGCCGTGGCTGTCATGCCCGGCCAGATTGGCATCCACCAAATGGCGGCTGATGCGCTGGCTTTCCGCGCCATCACAGCCGGCCGCCTGAAACACATTGGCAACCAAGCCATCAAGCGCTTCGGCATTGACCATCACATAGGGATTGCTGCCCATCACTCGAACTCCGCAAAAGGAAAAACGCGCCGGGGGCAAAGCCCGGCGCGGCGCGATCACATGGCGGCGACTTTTTTCGCCTGAGGTGCGAGCAGCCGCATATAGGTCGGCGTTACCAGCATTTCAGTGATATTGGCGCGCGCCGGCATGGTGGCGACGAAAAGCGCCATGGCCGCCAGATCTTCCGGTTGCAGCAGGCGTTCAATATCTTCCTGCGGCACGGGTTCTGGCCGGTTCTTCAGGATATCGGTCGCGACTTCGCCGGGGCAGATGCAGCAGGAACGGATGTTATGAATGCCGTTTTCCTGATTGATGCTTTGCGACAGCGCCACAAACCCATGCTTCGCCGCCGTATAGCCGGGGCCCGACAGGAAGGAGATATTCTTCCCCGCCATGGAGGCGATTTGGATGATATGCCCGCCGCCGCGCTTCCGCATACCCGGCAGCACCGCGACCGAGGTGAAGAATGGCGCGGTCAGATTGCCATCCACCAGGCTGCGAATGGCGTCCGGCGTCAATTGATGCAGATAGCGCTTGGGCAGATTGACCCCCGCGTTATTCACCAGAATATCCGGCCCGCCGATGGAGCTTTCCACCTTGGCGAGTGCAGCGGCAACTTGCTTTTCATCGGTCAGGTCCGCGGGCACAATCACCGCGCCGCTGCCGATCATTTTCGCGGTTTCTTCGAGCGGTTCAACGCGCCGACCCGTCAGCGCCACCTTCGCCCCTTCGGCGGCGAATGAAATGGCGATCGCACGGCCGATGCCGCTACCCGCGCCGGTGATCCAGGCGGTTTTTCCTTCAAGGCGTTTCATCACAAAACCTTATCAGTGGTGGAATCGATCAGATGCATCTGATCCATATGCGCAATCAGCTTCAGCGGCGCGCCAACGGCGGCGGGGGTCGCAGGGTCCAGCCGGGCAGAAACTTCCGTACCATCCAGCCAGAAATGCACCAGCGTTTCCATGCCCATGGGTTCAATCACCTCGGGCTTCAGGGTCAGCGGTACGGTATTGGTCTTATCTGTCGGCTTGTCATCCGTCAGGTGTTCCGGACGAATGCCGAAAAGCAGGCTTTTGCCGATATGCGGCTGGTAGCGCGCGGTGCGGGAAGCCGGCACATCCAGCACGATGTCATGCGGCAAATGCAGCTTGAGCGCGCCGGACGCCTGTTCCAGCTTCGCGGGAATGAAATTCATGGAAGGGCTGCCAATGAAGCCCGCCACGAATTTCGTCGCCGGGTGGTGATACAGTTCCTGGGGCGGGCCCACTTGTTCAATGATGCCGTGATTCATCACCACCACGCGGTCCGCCAGCGTCATGGCTTCCACCTGGTCATGCGTCACATAGACGGTGGTGGTATTCACCGTCTGATGCACCTTCTTGATTTCGGTGCGCATCTGCACGCGCAGCTTGGCATCCAGGTTGGAAAGCGGTTCGTCGAAGAGGAACACCTTGGGGTCGCGCACAATGGCGCGGCCCATGGCCACACGCTGCCGCTGGCCACCGGAAAGTGCCTTGGGCTTGCGTTCCAGCAGCGGGGTGATGTCCAGAATGCGCGCAGCTTCCTTCACACGGCGATCGATTTCCGTCTTGGGGAATTTCCGCAGCATCAGGCCGAAGGCCATGTTGTCGTACACGCTCATGTGTGGATAAAGCGCGTAATTCTGGAACACCATGGCAATGTCACGGTCGCGCGGCGGAATATCATTCACCACCGTGCCACCAATGGCGATTTCGCCTGAGGTGATTTCCTCAAGCCCCGCAATCATGCGGAGTGTGGTCGATTTGCCGCAGCCCGAAGGACCGACCAGCACCACGAATTCATGATCGGCGATTTCAAGGTCTATGCCCTTAACCGCCTGGACACCGCCTTCATAGGCTTTGACGATTTTACGAAGCGATACCTGAGCCATGTTCGATCAACCCTTGGTCGCGCCAGCGGTCAGGCCGGCGATGTAATAATCCATGAGGAAGGCATAGATGATCACGGGTGGCAGCGCGGCCATCAGCGCCCCGGCCATGATCTGCCCCCAAGCGAATGTATCTGCCCGCACGAGCTGAGAGACGACGCCGATGGTCAGCGGCATCTCATCCGGTGTGGTGATGAAGGCGGTGGGGTAGACAAAGGCCGCCCAGGAAACCGTGAAGGCGAAGATGGTTGCCGCGATGATGCCCGGCAGCGCCACTGGAATGAAGATCTTGATCAGCATTTGCGGCCAGGTCGCGCCATCAATCAGCGCGGCTTCGTCCAATTCCTTCGGAATGGAAGCGAAATAACCAATCATGATCCAGGTGCAGAAGGGCACGGTCAGGGTCGGATAGACCAGGATCAGGCCCCAGACGGAATTGAGCAGGCCAAGCCCACCCACGATCTGATAGAGCGGAATGAACAGCAGCGTATCCGGCACCAGATAGGTAAGGAAGACGCCGGTGGCCAAAACCTGGCTACCCCAGAAGCGCATCCGCGCCAGCGCAAAGGCGGCCAGCACTGAAATGACCATGGTCAATGCCACCACGCAGGTCGTGACGATGGCGCTATTGACGAAGAATTTCAGAAAGAGCGGATTTTCCAGAATGGCCCAGTAATTTTCCAGGGTAGGATCGCGCACCACCCAGGGATTACCGGTCATGCCAGCGATTTCACCGCTGGTCTTGAAGCTGGTGATCAGCATGTAGAAAGGCGGCGCCAGGAAAATCACCGCGGCGATGCCAAGCGAAATATAGGCAGTCCATAGCGCCCAGCGCCGTTCCCGGGAAAGGCTGCCTGCCTTGCTGTAGATATTGGGCAGATCGCGATTGGTGGTGGCCGACATCACATCTGCTCCTTATTGCGCCGAGTGACGCCGCGCAGCACGAAAAAGGCACAAACCGCAAGCACCGGCACCATGAAAAGCGAAACCGCTGCGCCGCGCGGAATATTGCCTGCGAGAATGCCGACCTGGAAGGCGTAGGAGGCGAAGACATGCGTCAGGTCGCGCGGTCCGCCATTGGTGAGCACCCGCACAATATCGTAATTGGCGAAGGTCACGATCAGGCTGAACAGGACGGTGATGGAAATGATATTCGCCATCATCGGAATGGTCACATAGCGCAGCCTTTGCACACCCGTGGCGCCATCAATGGCTTCGGCTTCATTAAGCTGTTCCGGCACGGATTTCAGCGCGGCCAGATACATGATCATGAAGAAGGGCGCGCCAATCCAGACATTGACGATGATGATTGCGATACGCGCCCACCAGGGCTGACCCAGCCAGGGAATTTCCGGGACGGAAATCACGGAAAGCAGCCAGTTGATGGACGAATAGGAAGGATCAAACATCCACCACCAGCCAAGCGTGGACAGGGCCGGGGGAATAACCCAAGGCACCAGCAGCATGCCGCGCCATTTGCGCTGCCCCTTATCAGGGATCCCGTGCAGCATATGGGCCAGCCAGAAGCCGATCAGGGCCTTCAGCGTCACTGCCGTGACGGCAAAGAAGCAGGATTGGAAAACGACATCCCAGAAAGTGTCGGATTCAAAGAGGATTTCGTAATTGCCAAGCCCGATGAACGCTGTCATCCGGCGGTTCAGCATGGATAAATAAATGCCGAAAGCGGCTGGATAGGCGATCAGCCCCCCCACCACGATCAGCAGCGGCAAAGCCATCAGGAAAGCGATCGAGGATCGCCGGCGTGCAAAGCGTTGCAAAGACCCAACGCGCGCCTGATCCGCGCCAATGGTCGACGAGGCGGAAGCCATCCTTCCTCTGATCCCCTAAATGACGTGTGAAAGAACGGGCGGCCCGTTACCTTGGGCCGCCCGCCATAGATGCTTGTTCAGCCGCCGCGGCGGATGACGTTCAATTCGCGTTCCAGCCAAGCCAGCGCCTGATCCACGCTTTCACCCGCCTGGGCGATGCGCGCGATGGTCTTGGTATTCAGGCCATTGGTATAGGCCTGCACTGCGAATTCCGACGGTGCCGGGGCGAAGGCCACCGAGGCGCGCGCATTATGGTGTGCCTTGAGCGGGTAGTTGAAGACCGACCCCTTGGGTGGGCCTTCATTCGCCCAAACGGGGAAATCGCTCATGCTCATGAAGGGCGGAATGTCATAGCCGTTCGAGGTATTGGTCTGCTTTTCAGCGCTGGTACGCTCGGACAGGAATTCGAGCAGCCCCTTGGCCGCGGTCTTGTTGCGGCTGAAAGACCAGATCCCCCAGAAATACGGGAGGTAAGGCGTGAACCGCCCTTCCGGACCCGCCGGCGGCGGCACCGTCCAGCATTTTTCGGCAACGCCGGGGTTGTCGCGCTTTGCCACTGCCCAGGCGGATGGCGGGTTGAAGATGAGCGCCGAACGCCCGGAAATCAGGGCGCGGTTATTGGACGCGTCATCCCAAGCCCAGACATCATTGGGCAGGAAGCGGGACAGGCGGACCAGATATTCCACCGCGCGGCGCAGCTTGGCATTGCCGCGGACCGTCACATTGCCCTTGTCATCCATAACGCTGGCACCGAAGGCGGCAAAAATCGCGCCCACCGTATCCACCGCATCGGTGAAGGAACCCATCGGCATGCCGAAGGGCACGCCGGCGGCGTGGCATTTTTCGGCTGCGATCAGGAAGTTATCCCATGTCCAATTCTCCGCCCCAGGGCCGGGCTTGTTTTCCGCAGGCCACATGGCGCGGATATCGATACCGGCATGCTGCTGCAGCAAATCGAAGCGCACACAGGCAGGCTTGAATTGCGTGCCGGAAACCGCCGGGATCGCGACCCATTTGCCCTTGATGCGGCCCAGATAGGTGGCGGCATCATTGACCGGGCCATATTTCGCGGTCAGCCGCCCCATCACATCATCCACGGGTTCCAGCAATTCCGCCTTGGAGGCAGGCTCCCAGGTGGGGAAGGACAGGATGTCATGGCCCGAACGGCTTTGCGCCTGGGCGGCGATGGTCAGCAGGTTCTGGTTACCGACCGAGGTGATGAAATCCACCTGCACATTGACGCGGTTCTTTTCGCCCCATTCGGCGCAAAGTTCGCGGATGGCGCCATTGCCGGCGGGAACCCAATGGTCCCAAAAGCCGCAACGCAGCGTGCCGGCGGATCCCTGTGCATGCACCATCGGTGCCGCCAATACGCCCGCCGCCGCCACCCCGGCGCCGGAAAGCAGCAGATTGCGCCTTTTGATCGCTTCCATGGACATCCTCTCCTATCTTCAATGGCTCGGACCTCGTTGGGGTCCTTAATGGTAGAGCGCGCTAGCCTAGGCAGGCTAACGCCACGAGTGCAACAGGCTTTTCCGCCGCCCTGCGCCGTTCATGGGTGCAAGGCTCTATGGTCAAAGGCAGAATTCCCAAGGATCATACGCCAAGGCCATCACGCCCCCCGGTGATGCAGGGCGGGATGAACCAGAGCATTTTCCGTGAAGGACCAGCCGATGCAGCTGCCAAGTTTCACCGATATTGAAGCCGCCGCCGCCCGTTTGGCCGGGCGCGTGGTGCATACGCCCATGCTGCGCCATGCGGTGCTGGATCAGGTCACGGGCGGGACCATCCTGGTCAAGCCCGAGCCATTGCAGCGCACCGGTTCCTTCAAATTTCGCGGCGCCAGCAATGCCACTTTGCTGCTGGATGAAGGGGCGCGGCGCACGGGGATTGTGACGCATTCATCGGGCAATCATGCCCAGGGCTGCGCGGCGGCGGCGCATTTTCTGGGGATGCCGGCCACCATCGCCATGCCATCCGATGCCCCGGCCATTAAGGTGGCAAGCACAAGGCGCTGGGGGGCGGAGATTATTCCCTATGACCGGCATGGCACGGATCGGGATGCGCTGGCGGCGCAATTGGCCGCGGAACGTGGCGCCACCCTGATCCCGCCCTTTGATCACCCTCATGTGATTGCGGGGCAGGGTACGGTGGCGCTTGAGCTGATCCAGGATGCGGCGAAGGCCGGGCTGCGGCTGGATCGGCTGGCGGTTTGCACCGGGGGTGGCGGGCTGATCAGCGGCTGCGCCCTGGCCATGGAAGCCTTGGCGCCTGGGGCAGAGACCTGGGCGGTGGAACCGGAAGGCTGGGATGACACGCGGCTTTCCCTGCAAGCGGGCCGGCGCATCGCCAATGATGGCAAGGGGTCCGGGTTATGTGATGCGCTATTGTCCAAGCAACCCGGCGAAATGACCTTTGCCATCAACGCCCCACGGCTGGCTGGCGGTGTGGCGGTGAGCGAGGCCGAGGTCCTGGCGGCGATGCGCTTTGCCTTTGAACATCTGAAAATCATCTGCGAACCGGGCGGTGCGGTTGCCTTGGCGGCGGTGCTGGCGGGCAAGATTGCCACGCGGGGCGCGGTTGTCGGGGTGGTGATCAGCGGGGGCAATGTGGACCCCGCAACCTTTGCCCGGGCGCTGGCGGCCTAGGGCGGGCTGGCGCCGCGCCGCATTCTCGGCTTCAACCCTGTCTGAAACGCAACTAGCGGGACGTATCGCATGACCACCAATCTGCGCGTCGCGGTCCAGATGGACCCGATCGAGACCATCAATATCGATGGCGATTCAACCTTCGCCATGATGCTGGAAGCCCAGGCGCGCGGCCATAAGCTTTGGCATTACCATGTGCGCGATCTGGCATTGCGTGGCGGGCGGGTCACTGCCTGGGCGCGGCCCATCACGCTCCGGCGCGAATATGGCAACCACTTCACCTTCGGCCCTGAGGAAGAACTCGACCTTGGCCGCGATGCCGATGTGGTGCTGATGCGCCAGGACCCGCCCTTTGACATGGGCTACATCACGGCAACGCATATTCTGGAACACATCCACCCAAAGACGCTGGTGGTGAATGACCCCGCCCAGGTGCGCAATGCGCCGGAAAAGCTGTTTGTCACGCATTTCCCGGATTTGATGCCAACCACGCTGGTGACAGCGGATCGGCGCCGGATCGCGGATTTCCGCGCGGAACATGGCGATATCATCATCAAGCCGCTGTTCGGCAATGGCGGCGCGGGCGTGTTTCACCTCCGCCCGGATGATCCCAATATGAATGCGTTGGTGGAGCTTTTCACCGAACGTTCTCGCGAACCGCTGATGATCCAGAAATACCTGCCCGCCGTCAGGGAAGGCGATAAGCGCATCATCCTGGTGGATGGTGTGGCCATGGGCGGCA
>JBDKIR010000068.1:0-5606 GCA_039797035.1 Pseudomonadota bacterium
CTGTTTCAGCGCGCCTGCAACTACCCGTTTGCCAATGCGTCGAGAAATCGAAAAGGGATCTAGCCCAGGCTTTCGCCATGGAGCGCTTCATCCAGCCCTTGGCGTTCTTCTTCCTGGCTGACACGCAGGCCAATCATGGCATCGGTGATTTTCAGCAGGCCCCAAGTGCCAAATCCACTCCAGGCCGCAGCCGCCGCCGCGCCCAGCAACTGCACCTTGAACAAATCCAGCCCGGCGACATAGACACCTTCTGGTGCCGTTGCCGTCGCACTGAGAGCGCCATAGGCGAAAATACCAGTCGCGAGCGTACCCAGCAGGCCGCCCACACCATGCACCCCGAAAGCATCCAGACTATCATCATAGCGCATGCGTGCTTTCAGTTTCGTCACCGCCAGATAGCAAATAATCCCCGCCGCCAAGCCAATGACCAAAGCCGGGCCGGGCAGGACAAAGCCAGCCGCCGGGGTAATGGCGACCATGCCCGCCACCGCGCCGGAAATCGCGCCCAGCACCGTGGGGCGACGATGTTGCAGCCATTCAATCGCGGTCCAGGACAGCGTTGCGCCGGCTGCGGCAACCTGTGTCGCCACAATGGCCATGCCAGCGCGCCCGCCCGAGGCCAGAGCGCTGCCGCCATTGAAGCCAAGCCAGCCCACCCAAAGCAAGGCAGCGCCCATCACGGCATAGGCCAGGTTGAAAGGCGCCATATTGTCATGCCCGTAACCAAGGCGACGGCCAAGCAGAATGGCGCAGACCAGCCCGGCAACGCCTGAATTGATTTCCACCACAGTACCGCCCGCAAAATCGGCCAATCCCATCTGGTTCAGCCACCCCAAGGGCGCCCAGACCCAATGCGCAATCGGCGCATAAACGCAGAGCGACCAAAGCGCCATGAAAACGCATAGGGCGGAAAATTTCATGCGATCAGCAAAGGCACCCGTAATGACAGCCGGGGTGATGATGGCAAAGGTCAGCTGATAGAACATGAAAACGCTTTCCGGAATGGTGAGCGCCACCGCTACATCCGTCCCCGCCCCAAGCGTGAAGGCCTTATCGAAATTCTCTTCAAGCCCCAGCAGAAATACCCTGGAAAAATCGCCAATCAGCCCATTGCCATTACCAAATGCCAGGCTATAGCCCAGCACAATCCAGAGCACGGTGATGATCGCCGAGATGAAAAAACTCTGCATCATCATCGCCAGAATATTCTTCTTGCGCACCATGCCACCGTAGAAAAGCGCAAGCCCTGGCAACGTCATCACCAATACCAGGACGCCACTCAAAATCATGAAAGCGGTATCGCCGGTATCGATCGGCCGTGGCGTTTCCGCAAAGGCGGCTGGGGCAAGCAACAGCATCAAGCTGCATAGGGCAAGAAACATGAAGGGGCGCTTTCCTTATTCATGGCCCGCCCAAGAACGCGTCATGCCAAAAGGACCAGCCGGTTTCATTTTGTCATTTAATAATCGCCACGCCTACCCGGACACCCAAAAGATGAGCAAAAAGCCATCTTTCGGGAAGCTTTCCCCTGGCCAGACAGATACCGGATTTATCGGGCCTGCCGAATGACCGTTTCGCCGAAGCGCTGCAAATTCTCTTCCAGATTGGGCAGGAAAGCAGTTACCGGCAGGACAATGCGCTGCGCCCCGCGCTGGCGGCGTTCCGCAATGGCGGCCAGCGGATCCTGACCGGAATTGGGAAAGGCGCCCGGACAGCCCGTGATACGTTCAATCGATTCGGGGTCTCGGCCCGCAGCCTCAGCCGCACGGCGCACCACATCGAAAAGCGGAAAAGTATCCGCCGGCGCCCCGATGGACGGAAAGAAGCCCTGGCCAAGGCGCCCGGCGCGCCTGGCGGCCGCTTCAGAATGCCCCCCGATAATGATGGGCACCGAACCGCGGCAGGGTTTGGGGTTGCTATTGACCTTGTCGAAATTCACGAATTCCCCGTGATAACTGGCGCCATCACCAGCCCATAACGCACGCATGGCCCCGATATATTCATCCGCGCGCTTGCCGCGTTTTTCAAACGGCACCCCGATGGCGGCGAATTCTTCCTTAAGCCAACCAACGCCAATGCCCAATTCAACGCGCCCGCCGCTCATGTAATCAAGCGTTGCCACCTGCTTTGCCAGGGCCAAAGGTTCACGTTGCGGCAGAATGATAACGCCGGTCATCAGCTTGATCGTGGTTGTTGCCGCTGCCGCAAAGGACAACCAAATCAGCGGGTCAACATAGGGCGCCGTATTCGCCGCGGGCATGCGGCCATTGGCGCTATAGGGGTAGATGCTGTCATATTGCTGGGGCAGCACGACATGGTCGATCGCCAATACCGTGTCGAAACCGGCCGCCTCTGCCGCGCGGGCAACCCTGGCAGCACCTGCCGCATCCGGGAAATTCAGGCTGGCGAAGTGCAGTGCGAACTTCATGGCATTACCCCCCAGTTGCATAAGATATGGGCTGAAACCCCCAGGGCTTCAGGGCAAACGATAGACACGCCGCGCCGTACCGGCAAAAAGAGCCGCGCGTTCCTGCGCGGTTCGGCCAGCGGTCACGCGCTTATAGGCGTTCCAGAGATTGCCATAACTGCACGCGCCCTTATCGACCGGAAAATTGCTTTCAAACATGGCGCGGTCCGCGCCGAAGGCATTGATGCCCGCTTCAATATAAGGCGCCCATGCCTCAGCCAATTGGGCAGAACTGGGTGGCAGGGCCTGGCCATAACAATCGCAATTGAACAGCGCCATGCCGAAACCACCAAGCTTCAGATGGATATTAGGGTATTGCGCCAGGCTTTGGATGCCTTCCAGCCATTCACGGCGCACAAAATCCTGCCTTGCATGATAGGGCCCGATATTGAGCGGCGCGCCAACATGATTGAGCACAATGACTGTTTCCGGAAAGGCCGCCGCCAGATCACGCAGCTCAGCGAATTGCGTGAAATAGCACCAGGCTTCGAAATGCAGTCCCAAAGGGGCCAGCGCCGCAAAGCCACGCCGAAACGCGGGGTCCAACAATAGGCCGGGTTGCGCCTGGAGTGAGCTGCCCCGCGCATCCGGATCAGGATGCCAGACCGCAGCCTGCCGAATACCGCGAAAACGCCCCTGCCCTACAGCGATGTGCTGCTTCAGTAACGCTTCTGCCTCATCGCCAATGGTAAAATCGATAAAGCCAATAATCCCATCCGCAATGCCCGGCCTATATTGCTCGGCCGCGAATTCCGTCTCCCCCAAGGATGCTTCGATGAGATTCCCATGGGTGCGATAATGTGTCTTGCATTCAATGAAGACGGTTCGGACAACATGATGGCCGCTTGCGGCAATATCGGCCGCGATATCCTTGCTGTGATAGGGAATGCCATCGCGTTCCCATAAATGATGGTGTGGATCGATGATCTCCAGCCCAGAATCCAGCGCTGCTTCAGCACCAAGGGCAAGCCATTCGGGCCGCACCGGCAAATGGGGACGCGTGGCAGACATCTCGGTTTCCTAGAGGAAATTGAGCGGGGCACGGTCCAGCATCACCTGCCCGACCGCAGTGTAATGCCCGCTACGTGATTGGATTTGCTGCGACAATGTGTGCATATCCCGAAAGCGCTGTTCGAATTGGCTGCCGGGAAAAATCGCATCCACCCCTGCCGCCTTATGGGCGAAATCACACACCGCCAAGGCTTCATGAATGGCGTGCACCGAAGCCAGCCTTACCCGTGCGCGATCCTCGGTAGTATGCTTTGCCTTCCCATAAAGCCCCCGCAATACATCCAGCAGAAAGGCGCGTGCGGCGGAAAGCCGGGCTTCGGCCCGCGCGATTTCATGCTGCACAAAATGGTCATCCGCCAATAGCGCATGACCGCGTGGCGTTTTCCTTATGGCCAGGGCGATGAATTCGCGCAGCATGCTCTCGGCTGTGCCCAGCGCCACTCCGGCCACGCCAATTGCATAAAGCCCCGTTTGCGTGAACGCATAAAGCGGGCCGGTTTCGCGGCATTCATCCGGGTCTTCACGTGTGGCGGAAAACGCCTCGGGAATGAAAATATCCTCAACCGTATAGCTATCGGAAGCCGTGCCGCGCAGGCCAATCGGGTTCCAGGTATCCAAGAGCGTGGCTTGCTCCATCGGGAAAAGCAGCGTTCTTACAGCCGGGCGACCCAGATGGTTCAGACGGAAACTGCCATCACCCTCACGCACGCGGCAATGTGCGCCCATCCAATTCGCCAAGCGGCAACCTGAAGCAAAATCGAACCGCCCGGACAGGCGATAGCCGCCCGGCACCGCAATGGCTGTCACTTCATTGGGGGGCCCCCAGGCCAAAACACTGCGCGGATTGGCAAAAATCTCCAACGCTACTTCAGGGGCGACATAGGCGGCGATCAAGACGGTGGAATTCGCCACAAAGAGATTCCACGCCACCGAGGCATCATGGCGTGCGACCTCAGCGATGGTCAGCAGATAAGTGGCCGGATCCTCTTCCTCGCCGCCGGCGAAACGCGGCAATAACAGGCGGAACAGCCGGGCGGCGTGCAGGGCTTCGACCAAGGCGGGTGGAATACGGCGCTGGGCTTCAATCTGGGGAACGGCTTCGGCAATCATGGGGCCCAGCGCAGCAGCGCGCTTCAGCGCAGCATCCGTGAAGGCGGATTGGTCCATGGTTTGTTTCCTCAGCGATATTGCGCGCCGAGGATGCCCGCCTGTCAAGCGCCAGGCTGGGCGCTTCTGCCTGGTCACGGGGGCTTGGCGCCCCCCAGCCTGAATGGGGTCCATGGGCTGGGATCTTGACCTCGCTCAAGCAGTGTTGGCCTGCTATCCTTCAGAAATCCGTTGCGTCAAAGCCAGTATCCAAGCGCGAAAGAGTAAACCCATGCCCGATACCGCCATCCTCCACAGCCCCCAGACGGCCATGACGATTGAGCATTTTGACGTATTGATTGTTGGGGCCGGCATTTCCGGTATCGGCGCGGCCTATCACCTGACCACGCAATGCCCGGAAAAACGCTTTGTCGTGCTTGATACCGAGGAGACCTTCGGCGGCACCTGGTGGACCCATAAATATCCCGGCATTCGTTCCGATAGCGATCTTCATACTTTCGGTTATCGGTTTAAGCCTTGGCGCGGCGCCCCCATCGCGACGGCCGAGGAAATCCTGCGCTATATGGGCGAAGTCATTAGTGAAAATGATCTTGCCCGGCATATCCGCTACAGCCACCACATCACCCATGCGCGTTGGGATAGCAAAACGCAGCTTTGGACCCTGGAGGTCTTGGACAAGGCCACTAACACCGCGCGACGCTTTACCTGCAATTTTCTTTATATGTGTCAGGGCTATTATCGCCATCGGCAGGGCTTCATGCCGGAATGGCCGAATATGTCCGCCTATCAGGGCCGGATGGTGCATTCGGAAGAATGGCCGGAAGATCTGGACTATACGGGCAAACGCGTGCTGGTGATTGGCTCTGGCGCCAGTGCGGCGACCATCATTCCCGCCATGGCCGCCAAAGCCGCCCATGTCGTCATGCTGCAACGCTCCCCCACCTATTTCCGCGTTGGCCGCAACGCCATCGAAATCGCTGAAGAATTGCGCGAGCTTGGCATTTCGGAAGATTGGATCCAT
>JBDKIR010000069.1:0-3371 GCA_039797035.1 Pseudomonadota bacterium
TGGGCGTTGTTCGCGCTTTGGCATTGTGGCCTTTGCGTCTTCGCTGGATCAGGCGGGCCCCTTTGCGCGCACGGTCGAAGATTGCGCCATTCTGCTGCGGTCCATGGCAGGGCATGACCCCAAGGATTCCACCAGCGCCAATCAACCCGTGCCGGATTTCGCTGCCGCGTGTGGGCGGAGCGTGAAGGGGTTGCGCATTGGCGTGCCGCGCGAATATCGCCTGGATGGTATGCCGGCCGAGATTGAAAAGCTCTGGCGTCAGGGGCTGGATTGGCTGCGCGATGCGGGGGCGGAGATTGTCGATATCTCCCTGCCGCACACGAAATATGCGCTGCCGACCTATTACATCGTGGCCCCGGCTGAGGCTTCTTCCAATCTGGCGCGCTATGATGGCGTACGCTTTGGCCTGCGCGTGGCGGAGAAGGATAGCGACCTGCGTGATCTTTATGAACGCACGCGGGCCGAGGGGTTCGGTGCGGAAGTGCGTCGGCGCATCATGATCGGCACCTATGTGTTGAGTGCGGGTTACTATGACGCCTATTACCTGAAGGCGCAGAAAATCCGCGCCCTGATCGCGGGGGATTTTGACGCGGCCTGGGCCAAGGTGGATGCGATTGTGACGCCCGCCACGCCCTCAGCCGCCTTCGCCGAGGGCGAGAATACCGATGACCCGGTGAAGATGTATTTGAATGATGTCTTCACCGTCACCGCCAATCTGGCCGGTCTGCCGGGCCTGGCGCTGCCAACCGGGCTTGATCATCAGGGTTTGCCTTTGGGCTTGCAGGTGATTGGCCGCGCCTTTGATGAGGAAACGGTTTTCGCGGTGGGTGCCGCCTTGGAACGCGCCGCTGATTTCAAGGCAGTGCCAGCAATGAGGGCAGGCGCATGAGCTACATAATTGAGGGCGAAAGCGGCCCATGGGAAGTGGTGATCGGGCTTGAGGTTCATGCCCAGGTCATGTCCAACGCCAAGCTGTTTTCCGGCGCGGCAACGGCATTCGGCGCGGAACCCAATGCGCAGGTTTCCTTCATTGATGCGGGCTTCCCCGGCATGTTGCCGGTGATCAACCGCGAATGCGTGGCACAAGCCGTACGCACCGGGCTTGGCTTGAATGCCAAGGTCAATCTCTGGTCGCGCTTTGATCGCAAGAATTACTTCTATGCCGATCTGCCACAGGGCTATCAGATCAGCCAATACGCGCATCCCATCATCGGTGAAGGCGCGATTGACATTGAATTGGCTGATGGCAGCACGAAGACCATCGGCATTACGCGGCTCCATCTGGAACAGGATGCCGGGAAGTCACAACACGACCAGCACCCGACAAAATCCTTCATTGACCTGAACCGTTCCGGTGTGGCGCTGATGGAAATTGTCTCGGAACCCGATATGCGGAGCCCCGAGGAAGCCGGCGCCTATCTGACGAAGCTTCGCCAGATCATGCGCTACCTTGGCACTTGCGATGGCAATATGGATGAAGGCTCCATGCGGGCCGATGTGAATGTTTCTGTTCGTAAGGCCGGAGAAGGCTTTCGCACGCGCTGCGAAGTGAAGAATGTGAATTCCATCCGCTTTGTCATGCAGGCGGTGGAAGCCGAAGCGCGCCGGCAGATTGAGGTGTGGGAATCCGGCGGCACGGTGGATCAGGAAACGCGGCTGTTTGATACGGGCCGCGGCATTACGCGTTCCATGCGGTCCAAGGAAGATGCGCATGATTACCGCTATTTCCCGGATCCCGATTTGCCGCCCTTGGTGATTGATGCGGCTTTTGTGGAAAGCCTGAAGGCTGCCTTGCCGGAACTGCCGGATCAGCGCCGCGCACGCTATGTGCGCGATTACGGCATCACACCCTATGACGCGCATGTGCTGACGCTGGAACGCGAAACCGCGGCCTATTACGAAACTGTCGCCAAGGGGCGGGATGCGAAACAGGCGGCGAATTGGGTGATGGGCGATCTTTTCGCCGCCATCAATCGCACCAAAACCTCGATCGCCGAACCGCCGGTCAGTGCCGCTGATCTTGGCGCGCTGCTGGATCTGATGGCCGATGGCACGCTTTCCGGCAAATTGGCCAAGGAAGTCTGTGAAGCCATGGTGGAAACTGGCCGCGCGCCGGGCGCCATTGTGGAAGAACGCGGCCTGAAGCAGGTGACGGATACCGGCGCGATTGAAGCGGTGATTGACCAGGTGTTGGCCGCCAATGCCGATAAGGTCGCGGAATACAAATCCGGCAAGGACAAGCTGTTTGGCTTCTTTGTTGGTCAGACCATGAAGGCCATGCAGGGCAAGGGTAATCCTGCGCTGGTCAATGATGTGCTGAAGCAGAAGCTTTCGTAATGGCTTGCGCGGGGTTAACTACCCCGCGCGGCGCTGCGCAATTCCTCAGCGAAATCGGCGCGTTTCTGGTGGATGGAGGCAATCACGTGCCCCATCGGTACGCCAAGCGATACCAGTGCCGCCTCGGATAATTGCAGGCTCGCTTCAATCGTCTCCGGAACCGTCTCACTCACACCCTGCGCATAAAGGTGGCGCGCATGCGCCGCATCCCGCGCGCGGGAAA
This sequence comes from Pseudomonadota bacterium, assembly GCA_039797035.1. Classification (GTDB taxonomy): domain Bacteria; phylum Pseudomonadota; class Alphaproteobacteria; order Acetobacterales; family Acetobacteraceae; genus Neoroseomonas. Next base: position 2,561 of record JBDKIR010000069.1, read on the forward strand.
TGATCGGTAGATCGGGCCGCAGCGAACGGATGGCGGCGATGATCTTGTCCATCTGCGGCGTGACGCTGATGGTGATGATAACACTCCGCGCCGCGCCGATCCCGCAAACCTGCAAAAAGGCTGGACGCGCGGCATCACCAAAAAAGACCTCCGCCCCCGCGCGCCGGGCGCGCGCCACGGTGGCCGGGTCACTATCCACCGCGATCTGGCTCAACCCATGCTGGCGCAGCAGCGCGGCCACGGTTTTGCCGACGCGGCCATAGCCGATGATGATGGCATGGCCCTGCTGCGCCCCTGGCAGAGCCTCAAGCTCTGGGTCCTTGGGCCGGGCTTCTTCCAGCAAGGGCGCCAGGCGCCGGGCCAGCGCGGAAAGCAAAGGCAGCAAGGCCATGGTCAGGCTGATCGCGGCCAGGATGAAGCCGGCAAGGCCTGGTTCAATCAGCGCAAGCCCGGTCGCGAGCCCAATCCCGACGAAAGCGAATTCCCCGCCAGGGCCAAGCAGCAGCGCCGATTCCAATGCCGCCGCCGGCGTCAGCGCGAAATAGCGCGCCAGCCCATAGACAATGCCGGCCTTGAGCAGCACCAAGCCGAAAGCCAGGCCAAACAGCAGCAACGGTTCCTTCGCCACTTCGCGGAAATCAATGCTCATGCCGACGCTGAAGAAGAAAATGCCCAGCAGCAGACCCTTGAAGGGTTCAATGGTGGCCTGCACCGCGCGGCGATATTCGGTCTCGGCCAGCAACAACCCGGCGACAAAGGCGCCAATCGCCATGGAAAGCCCGGCCTTGGCGGCCATGATGCCGGTTGCGAC
>JBDKIR010000070.1:0-4742 GCA_039797035.1 Pseudomonadota bacterium
CGGTGAAAAAGCCACGTTCGGAAGCGGGGCCAGCGCCGGCACCGGCGCAGCCAGCCAGCAGCAACACGGGCGCGATGGTGCGAAGGGGGGAGAGCTTCATGATTGATCAGCCCGTCGGCACACGGCGCAGCGCGGATTCCAGATCATCCGCCGCGGTTTCCAAGCGGCGCTGCGCTTGATCGATCTTGGCTTCTTCATTCATCAATTGCGGCACTTGCCGGGCGCTGGCCACGAGCCGCTGGCGCGCATCGCGCGCTTCCTCGGCGGTTTTGCGCATGAGTTCCGCATCCTGGCGCATGGTGGCAGTTTCCGCACGGTATTGCGCCGCGGTGATCTGGCCGGCGCGATATTGCCGATCAAGCTGGGCAAGCTTCTGCTGGTTCTGCTTGGCCACCTGTTCCGATGCAGCGGCGGTATTGTTGAGGTTTTGCGCGATTTGCTGCGCGGATTGGATGCGCTGGTTGGCATTGGCTTCGCGATTTTCAAAGCCAAGATTGCGCTCCGCCACCGCCATGCCGGCGGCAAGCCCGACCAGCGCGCCAATGCCAGCGCCGATCAGGGCGTTCTGCCCGGTATTGCCGCGCCCGAAAGCCGCCGCCCCCGCCGCACCCATCGCCGCGCCGGCTAAAGCGCCGGTTGCCGCAGTCTGGTTCCAGCGCTGCGATTGCTGGCGCATGGCTTGTTGTTGCGGGGTCAGTGGCTGGCCGCCAGCGCCGGTTTGCGTGGTTTCGCAAGCAGGCAGCAGCAAGGTCAGCGACAAAATGGCCGCCGCGCTCCGCAAGGCGGGCTTGCTGCGGGCGATGGCAAAAACTGTCATGGCCGGGACCTCCAAACTGATTGAGCGCGTTCTAGACAAGGAACATGGCACCAAAATCCCCGAATTGCGGCAAGATCGGCGCAGCGTTTGACGCGGCGCAGTTTAGCGCCTGCGCCGTTGCGATGGAATGAACGAACTTGGCGTCAGCGGCTGCCGCCCGGGCAGGTGATGCTGTAATCCCACCGCGTGGAAGGGGAGCCAGGCGTGCCCATCACTTCCACCGTCACGACATAATCTTCCGCGGAACCACCGGCGGGCGGATTCCAGTCGAAGGACACCGCGCCATTGCCTGAAACAAAGCCCGGTGTTTCCGACAAAAGCCGGCCGCGATGATAGACGCGGATCCGGTCCGGTTCCATGCGGGTATTATAGGGAATACTGACGCGCCCCGGTGTCGGGCCCAGATAATGCCGCGTTTCGGTAATCCCGCGCCCGCCGCTTTGCACCTGGGTATTGCAGGGTTCCACATTGGGCGGGCGTTCCAGCGGCCTTTCCGCCTGGCGTGGCGGCGGGGTGGGGCGCGGTGGCTGCGGCGGTTGCGGCGGTGGTGTTGGTGGCCGCGGCAATTCCGGCGGGGTCTCCGGCCGAGGTTCCGGTTGCGGTTCGGGCTGGGGTGGCGGCGTTGGCTCCGGCCGTGGGGGAGGTTCTGGCTGCGGCGGTGGGGCCGGCGGCGGTGGTGGCGCGGGCAGGCTGCATTCGGCGCGGCGGCGGCCCAATTCCTCCTGCAGGCGGGCCAATTGCCGGCGCAATTCATGCTCCCGCTCTCTTTCCCGCAGCAGCAATTGCATGGCTTCCAGATCGCCGGCTTCCACCTTGCACATGCCCGGTGCGGGCGCGATCCAGCGCGCAATCCAGGGTGTGGCCAGGGCGGCGATGGCGCCCAGCAGCACAAGGGCCAACAAGGCCGCACCAAGCCCAGCCCAGGGCAGGCTGGCCGGCGGTTCAAAGGGGCGGCCATCATCCAGGCCGCGCAGCAGCCCAAGACCCCCCGGCGCATTGCTGGGCGCGATCCCCCAGCCGGCCAAAAGTGGCCGGCCTTCAAAGGCGTAAACCTGCTCAAAACTTGGGATTTCAATCGCGGCGGCGACCAGCGCTGGCAGGCTGCCTGCACGGCCCGGGTTTTCGGCCGCTTCCGCTTCCGCCCCGCGCCGCAGGGTGCTGATGATACGGCCGATTTCCGCCCGCAATTGCTCCCGGCCCTGGTTGTCCAGCTCCGCGAAGCGCGCCAGGCGCCCATCCGGGGCGCTGAAGCTGAGGCCCTGTTCTGTCTGCGCCACGGGGGCGAAAAACCCGGCGCTGGCCGGGCCAAGATGCTGGTGCAGCAGGCTGATCAGCGCCTGATGCGCGGCCGCGTGATCCATCCCCGCGGGCAGCAGGGACCGGTAGTGATCAAGCGGCAGCGTGATCAGCGGCTGCATGGGGCGCAAGCCTTAGGGGACATCGAAATGCCCCACTTCTATCTGCTGGCCTGCCGCGACACGGCCAGTGAAGACCTGGTCCGGGCGGCCTTCCCGCTTCACCGTGACCCGATAGGGTGAAGAAGCGGGCGCGGGCGGGTGGTTCTGGAAGTGCCAGACCATGATGCGATACCGGCCAGGGGCGGGTTCACCGGCAAAGACGATATTCTCCACCGGCGTTGCCGTCAGGGTGCTATTGGCCGCGTTGCGGTCGATATCCAATTCCGCCCCACAGGCGCGGCGATGGTCGAAATACAGCCGTTCCCCGCTCGGGCAGATCATCATCAGGTCCAGATCATTCCGGTCATCCCAGGCGAGGATGATCTGCACGCGCCCGCTGCGCGCCCCTTCACGCTGGGCGCGATCCGCATCTGCGCTGCGCGGTGCCGGGGGCGGTGTGGGCGGCGTTGCCGGGGGCTGCACCGCCGGGGGTGTTGGGCGCGGCGCGGGGGGCGGTGGTTCCGGTGGCGGGCAGGCGGTGCGGCGATCACCCAGGCGGAGCATTTCGCGCGCGATTTCGTTGCGCAAGGCGGCTTCGCGGGCTTCTTCGCGGCGCAATTCCTCCAGCGTTTCCACACCACCCGGTTGGATCACGCATTGCGGTTCCATGGCCTTGAACCAGCCAAAGGGATCAAACCAAAGCAGCAGCAGAAGCAGCAAAAGCGCGAGTAGGCCGAGCAACCCCAGCAACCAGGCAAGCCAGGGCGCGCGGGGGGCTGCGGCGGGGGGTGGGCCCAGGATCGGCATGGGTCCGCCGCTGCTCCGCCGCCGCGTCATGCCAATGAGCAATTCGGGGCTCGGCGCTTGGTTCAGCGGCGCATGGCCCCAGGCAATCAGCACCGGCTTGCCATCAGCAACGCGCAGGCAATCGGTATTCGGCGTAATCAGCGCGAGGGCGAGCAATTCGCCAAGGAATTTCTCATTCTCCCGCGTGCTGCGGCGGAGCGTTTCAGCATCCTCCCGCACCTCATTGAACAGGCGGGTGAATTCGGCGCGGGCCGCATCCTGTGCCGCGGGCGGCAGGGATTCGAGTGGCGGGGCATCGCCCTGGCCAGCGGCATACCAATCCGTGATGCCGCGATCCGGGTCTGGGTTGGGTTCGGCGAAAAGCGCGGCATGGGCGGGGCCGCGCGCGCGGCGCAGATAGCCGGTGATCTGGTCCCAGGCATGCACCGCAAGCTGCCCGCCGGTGCCAAGCGCCTGTAATTCCGCGTTGCGTGTGGTGGCAATCAGGCTGCCATCGCCGGTGCCGGACATGGGGGCGGCGCCGGGTTAACGCGCTGCCCCTGCGCCAGCCGGGGCGGGCGGAGAGGCTGGGGTGGCCGGGGTCGCCGGCGCTGCGGGCGTGCTCGGCGTTGGCTGGGGCGCTGGGCTGCTGCTGGCCGGGGGCTGCGCGGGCAGGCCGGGCACCACGGGCTGGCAGGCTTCTTCGCGCAGCGTCACGGCCAGATTCTGCTGGCGCAGCCAGGGCATCACCGAATCGGTTTTCTGCGCATACTTCACCCGATCAGCGACCTGGGTGGCAAAGCTGACAAAGGTATTGATGCCAACCACGCGCCCACAAGTATCCACCAATGGGCCGCCCGAATTGCCGGGCGAAATATCGGCCGAATGCGGCATGACGATCAGGCCGGTTTCCAGGCGCTGAATGGTGCTGATGCTACCCCGCGTCAGCACCAATTCCGGTGGCGTGCCCAGCCTGCCCTGCTGCAATTCCTGCATGCCCTGTTCGACCTGCACGACGGAAGCCGGATAGCCCGCCGCGACCACATCAAGCAGCTTGTCGGCGGTGGAGGTCAGTGCCAGGGGCTGCGCCCCCGGCACGGCTTGGGGCAGGCGCAGCAGCGCGAAATCCGGCACGCCCGGTTCCACCGGGCCCCCGTTCGGGCCGCGGGTCATGCTGACCAATTCCGCCTTTACCGCCCGGCCCATGGCGCGGGAGGTGACGAAAATCTGATTCGGGTCCGCCTGCTGCACGACATGCGCATTGGTCAGGATGGTATCGCCAGAAATGAAAAACCCGCTGCCATGGCCGATGCCGGCCGGACCGGCCGAGGCGATCATCACGGTCGCATGTTCCAGCAATTGCGCGAGTGAGCCGGTGAAAGGTGCCGGCGCTTCGCCCTGGCGCTGCGGCACGGCGGGCGGCACGGTTTCGGGGCGGAGCGGTTGGCGCTCCGGCGGTGGGTTCAGACCGAGCGGGCCTTCCGGCGTGCAGACATTGGGCGTGGCGCCCAACCGGCGCACGCGTTCCAGATCACGTTCCAGCGCTTCATTGGTTTCGCGTTGCAGGCGGATGGCGTTGCGCGCGGCGGCATCATCGACCAGCGAAACGGAATATTGCCGCCCCGCAAGGTCGCGCTGCATCTGCATCCAGGCGAGCCAGAAGCCCAGCGCAAGGAAAATCAGCGCCACCACGGCCAGCAGCGGCAGGAGCCAGAAGGCCCGACCAGGGCCAGCCGCCTTGG
>JBDKIR010000071.1:0-2607 GCA_039797035.1 Pseudomonadota bacterium
CGCCGTACATAACGCACGGCGTCGCTGTAGCTGGGGATTGCCATTTCCTGTCACCGGCGGCCCGGTGGGGCCATCCGGTGAGAGTTTCGCGCGTTTCGATTAACCGGCAATGAAAATTGCCGTGAGTAGGGATAAAAGGCTTAACCGGCGGTAATCTTGGCCGCCTTGATGACATCGGCCCAGGCGGCGGTTTCCTTTTCCATCCGCGCCGCCAAAGCCTGCGGCGTGGAAGGGCTGACCAATGCCCCGGCATCAAAGCCCCGTTGGCGCAAGGCGGGATCGGCCAGAACTTCGTTCAATTTGGCCGAAAGCAGGCGTGCGACGGGTTCTGGTGTGCCGCGTGGGGCGAAAAGGCTGAACCAGACATTGATATCGAGATCAGGCAGGCCTTCCTCCGCCGCCGAGGGAATATTGGGCATGCCGGGATGGCGTTCATTCGAACTGACGCAAAGCGCGCGCAGCTTGCCATCCGCAACCAGGGGCGTGAGTGGCGGTGGCGAATTCATGTAGAATTGCACCCGGCCCGCGATCAGATCGCGCAAGGTCTCCCCAGTGCCGCGATAGGGTACATGCAGCATATCAATGCCGGTGCGGAGTTTCAGCAATTCGGCGCTCATATGGTGCATGGAACCGACACCGGCCGAGGCATAGGTGATATCGCCCGGTCGTTGCTTGGCATAGGCGATGAAGTCACGCATCGATTGCACCGGCAGGGAAGGGTGCGTGACGAATAATTGCGGCGTATCGGTGATCTGCCCGATCGGCATGAAATCCCGTGCGGGAACAATGGACCCAAGCGTGCCAAGCGCTGCCCGCCCGGTCATGGTGCCGCAATAGCCGCATAGCAGCGTATGGCCATCCGGCCGCGCTTGCAGGACTGAGGTCAGCCCCACCACGTCATTTCCGCCGGGGCGGTTTTCCACCACCATGGAACCGCCCAGCGCGCGGCCCAATTGTTCGGCAATCAGCCGGGCGCTGAAATCCGTGCCGCCCCCGGCCGGTGATGGCACCACCAGGGTGATGGGACGGTTCGGGAAGACTTCCTGCGCGCGGAGCACATGCGGTGCTGCGACGCTGCCAAGCGCCGCCCCGATCAGGGGGCGGCGGCCAATCATGCGGGGCATTGCTTGCGATCCCTTGTTCAGACGGCACCGGTTGCGGTGATGCCGCCATCGACGATCAATTCGGTGCCGGTGATGTGCTTGGCTTCATTGGAAACCAGGAACAACACGGCATGGGCGACATCCCAGCCATCGCCCATTTTGCCGAGTGGCACCTGCGCGTCGCGCTTGGCGATCAGGGCGGCGGCATCATTGCCACCGATCTGGCGCACCAGGCGATGTTCGACAAGCGGTGTGTGCATCAGCCCTGGCACCACCGTATTGCAGCGCACGCCCGCCTTGGCATTTTCGATGGCGACGGATTTGGATAGCGCGACGATGCCATATTTGGTGGCGCTATAAGCCACATGCGGGCGCGCGGCCTGCATGCGATACCCGGCGATGGAGGCGATATTCACAATCGCGCTGCCGGGGCGCTTCTTCAAATGCGGCAGGGCAAATTTGCAGCCCAGAAAGGCGGATTTCAGGTTGAAATCAACCTGCCGGTCCCAGACTTCCTCCGGCATGGATTCTGCCCCGCCGGGATGCGATCCGCCGACATTATTCACCATGATATCAAGCTGCCCATATTGGGTGATGCAGGCTTCGACCGCTTCGCGGAAGCTTTCGGAATCAAGCACATCACAGATATGAAAGCTGGCTTCGCCGCCTTCCTTCTTGATGATATCGACAGTTTCCTCAACCGCCGCCCGGTTGTTATCAAGGCCAAATACCTTGGCACCTTGGCGCGCCATCAGCACGGCGGTGGCCTTGCCATTGCCCCAACCGGGCCCGATGGACCCCGCCCCGGTGACGATGGCGACTTTCCCTTTGAGACTGAGCATGAGGTTTCCTCCTGAATGATATGGCGCGAGCATCCCCCGGCAGGCTGGCGGCGTCCATCCCTGGCTTTTTTGCACGTGGCCAGGCGTGGTTTGCGCGAATCATAAGCGCTTCACGCCTTAAGCCTGGGCAGATTGCGTATCGATTGCCAGGCAATGGCCCTTTTGCCCGCCGAAAACATGGCATGGCGTTTGCCCTCCCGTTCCAATAGCGCAGCGCCGTTTCGGCGGTAGCTTCAGGTTGGCGTGCCATCGTCATTCTTCGGAATGCGGCGGGTGCTGGTCCGGTTCCCGTCCGCGGAGGGCTGAACCATGTGCGATCGTCTTGGATCAATGATCATGCCGGATTTTGCGGCGCTGGCGCCGGCGATGAAGGCAAGCCGCCGGGGCATGCTGAAGGCCACCGGGGCTGCGGTGCTCACCATGGCGGCCTTTGGTGGCGATGCCATGGCGCAAGCGCGCGGCAGCCTGAAATCCACTCATGGCACGGGCTTCTGCAACCTCAATCTTTTCCTGGCGCATGCGTTGCAAATGGCGCGCGAAGATGGGCTTGAAATTCAATTCGTGAACACGCCAACCTTTGCCGAGCAGGTGACATTTCTTGGTATGGGGCAGGTGGATTTGGGCCTGATGCCCTATACGTCTTTCGTGGCGCTCTTCAATGC
>JBDKIR010000072.1:0-3103 GCA_039797035.1 Pseudomonadota bacterium
ATGCCCCTCACCATCATCCCAGCCAATCCGGCGCGGCCCGATTTTGTCGGCGTGGTTGCTGGTATTGATTTGCGCCAGCCCATCAGCGCCGCCGATGCCGCCGCCATTGATGCCGGCATGGATCACTATGGCGTGCTGGTGTTTCACGGCCAGGATATCAATGACGAACAGCAATTAGCCTTCAGTCGCCATTTCGGTCCGCTTGAGACCGCGACCGGCGATATCGCCAAGGCCGCCGATCGGCGCCTTTCGATGGAGGTGAATGACATCTCCAACCTCGACAAGAATTCCAATGTACTGGCGCGCGATGACCGGCGGCGCCTGTTCAGCCTGGGCAATATGCTGTGGCACAGCGATTCATCCTTCAAGGCGACGCCCGCGAAATATTCCCTGCTGTCGGCGCGCGTGATCCCCGGTGAGGGCGGCAATACGGAATTCGCCGATATGCGCGCTGCCTGGGATGCGCTGGACCCGGCAATGAAGGCGGAAATCCGCGACCTGGTCACGGATCACAGCCAGATCTTCTCACGCGGGATTCTGGGCTTTACCGATTTCACCGAAGATGAACGCGCCAAATGGGCGCCGGTGCCGCAGCGCCTGGTGCGCCGCCATCCAAAGACCGGGCGGCTTTCGCTGTTTCTTTCAGCCCATGCCGGGCAGATTCATGGCTGGCCGGTGCCGGAAGCCCGCGCCATGCTGCGTGATCTGACGGAACACGCAACCCAGCGCGAATTTGTCCATGCCCATGTCTGGCGCGCGCATGATCTGGTGATGTGGGATAATCGCGTGACCATGCACCGCGCGCGGCGCTACCCAGCCGATAAACCGCGCGATCTGCATCGCACAACGGTGGCTGACAGCGCGCCGACACTCGCGCAGGCCGCGTGATGGCGTTTTGACGAAATCACTCCACCGCGAAATGCCGTAACGCCGCCGCATCCCAGTCAAGCCCAAGCCCCGGGGCTTCGGGGACCAGCGCCATGCCATCCCGCACCACCAAAGGCTGGCGCAGCAAGGGTGCGGCGATATCCAGATGTTCCAGATAATGCGCTGTGGGTGTCGCCTGCAGCAAATGCGCGCTGACTTCGACAAAGATATGCGATGACATCGGGATACGATGCGCTGCCGCCATGGAAGCGGCGCGCAGCCAGCCGGTGACACCGCCGATCTTCATCGCATCGGGCATGCAGAAATCGCAGGCGCCAGCGGCCAAGGCGCGCTGCATGCCAGCGGGGCCCCACCAATTCTCCCCACCCTGGATCGGGATTTCGAGCCTTTCGGCAAGCGCCGCCATGCCCGCATCATCCTGCACCGGCAGCGGTTCTTCCAGCCAGCGCACATCAAGCGCTTGCAGGGCACGGCCACGCCGTTCAGCTTCCGGCAGCGTCAGCGCCTGATTGTAATCCACAAATATCGAGACATCATCGCCCACCACGCCGCGCACTGCGCGGACCGTCGCCAGATCATCCTCAAGCCGAGGGTGCCCCAGCTTGAATTTCACCGCCCGCGCGCCAAGCCGCGCCACCGCCTGGCCGGCTTCTTCCGCCAGCATCGCCGGCCCCCAACCGCGGAGCGAGGCATAAATCGGCATGGGCCGGGCCTCTGCCCCCAGCATGGCGTAAAGCGGCAGGCCAGCCCTGCGGGACAGCGCATCCCACAGCGCCATATCCAGCAGCGAAAGTGCAATCTGCACCAAGCCTTCGCTACCCAGAATGCGAAACCCATCATGCAATTCGCGCCAAAGTGACGTGGGCGCGAGCTTCCGACCGATAAGCCCTTCCCCAATGGAACGCGCCAGCGACGCCGTCGGTCCAAGGGCCGCGCGCGTATAGGGAAAGACATAGGCCGTGCCGCTCACGCCATCACTGGTCCTGACCTCGGCAATCACCACAGGCGCCCGGGGAATGACATTCAGGCTATTGCGTAAGGGCGGTTCTATCGGCGCATCGACGCAGCTGATGGTGATGGCGCTGATGGTGGAATCTGTCATGCGGGGCCTCCGGCGCGATCCTGGCCCGGCCGCGCGGCAGTGTCACCAAGCCTCTGCCTGGCTCGCCAACGCAACATTCAATTCGGCGCCCAGAAGCACCACATACACACTGACATAGAACCACATCAGCAGACCCACCGTAGCGCCGAGTGGTCCATACATCGCGTCATAGGTCGCAAAATCCGCGACATAGACACTGAACGCGGCAGAACCCAGGGCCCAAAGCAGTGTTGCCATGATAGCGCCAGGCAGGATGCGCTTGATCGGCAGCCGACGCGATGCAGGACCGAGCCGATAGACCGCGATCAAGGAAGACCCAATCAGCAACAAAAGCGTGAGCAAGGACAAGCCACGGAGCGACAAGGCGCGCAATATCGGCAAGCCGATCAGTGCCAGAATGCCCGGCAAGGCAACCAGGGCGGCGATGGCGATGGCGGCAGCCAGGGTTCCCGCCAAGGTCAAGCCGATAGCAAGCGCGTGATACCGCAGGAAGGGGCGGGTTTCTTCCACATGATGCGCCATATTGAGCGCACCAATGGTGGCCCGCGTGCCAGCCGAAGCACTCCAAATCGCGATGGCGCCGCTCAATATCGCACCCCATTCCAGGCGCGGGCGTGGCGCACCAATCAGATCATGCACGCGGTCCGCGATCAGGGTGAAGGTATCTTCCGGTACCAATTCGCGCAGCACTTCAAGCTGCGGTTCCACGGTGGCTGCATCGAAAACCATGCCGTAAATGGAGATCAACAGAAAAATACCCGGAAACAAGGCGAGCATGGCGTAGAAGGCGCAGCCTGCGGCGGTAAGGGCAATGCGATCAGATGCCGACGCCCGCAGTACACGCCACAAAATAGCGGTGACGCCGAATCGTTTAAGCGTGGCTTGCGACATGCCGCCTTATAGAAGCCTCGCCCAGGAATCGGGAAGCTTCAGTCTTTGGCGCGTGTCGGCGGCGCATAGGCGCGACGCGCGGAAGCCCGCAGCTCCAGCGGAGAGATGCGACCATCTTGGTCCGTATCGATCCGCTGGAGCATGGCAGCGAGCGTGTTGCCCGTGGGTGTCCCCGGACCGGCATTTCTTGCCGGGCTTTGCCGCAATTCTTGCAGCTGGGTG
>JBDKIR010000073.1:0-5759 GCA_039797035.1 Pseudomonadota bacterium
GGGGGAAGGCGTAATGCGCAGCCTTTCCGTGCCACGTGGCACTGTTGGGTAATTGATCGGCTGCACATAAATGCCGAATTCATCGAGCAACGTATCACTCAATTGCTTGCAAAGCGTGGGATCACCAACCATGACCGGCACAATATGGCTTTGATTATCCAAATGCGGCACACCCACGGCATCAAGCCGGCGCCGCAAGGTCGCAGCCCTTTCATGCAAGGCGGTACGCTCCGCATTGCTCTGACGCAAATGCCGGATGGCAGCACGTGCGCCAGCGGCAATGGCCGGCGGCAGAGCCGTTGAGAAAATAAAGCCAGAAGCGAAGGAACGAACGAAATCACACATCGCAACGCTGCCGGCGATATAGCCACCAATAACGCCGAAAGCCTTGGCCAGCGTGCCTTCAATGACCGTGACCCGGGCGGCAACACCATCGCGTTCCGTAATACCGCCGCCAGTCGCGCCATAAAGGCCAACGGCATGAACCTCATCACAATAAGTCATTGCGCCGAATTCATCAGCAATGTCACAAATATCGCTGATTGGCGCGATATCGCCATCCATTGAATAGACGCTTTCAAAAGCAATCAGCTTCGGTGCGGTCTTCGGCAATTCCGACAATACGCGACGCAAATCAACAACATCATTGTGCCGAAACAGGACCCGCTTGGCCTTGCTGTGGCGCATGCCCTCAATCATGGAGGCATGGTTCATTTCATCAGACACAATGATGCAGCCGGGAATCTTGGAGCCCAGCGTGGAAAGCGATGCCCAATTCGACATATAGCCGGAATTGAACAGCAAAGCCGCTTCTGTGCCGTGCAACTCGGCCAGGTTGCGTTCCAGCAGCACATGTTCGTGGTTGGTCCCCGAGATATTGCGCGTGCCGCCCGCGCCGGCACCACAGCGATCAAGCGCTTCATGCATGGCATTGATCACATCGGGATGCTGGCCCATGCCGAGATAATCATTTGAGCACCATACCGTCACCTCACCACGCACGCCCTTGTCGTGGCGAATGGCGCGCGGGAAGGCGCCCCTCTGCCGTTCCAAATCAGCGAAAACGCGGTAGCGTCCCTCACGCCGAAGGCCATCGAGCTGTGAGCGAAAATAATCTTCGTAATTCATGGGTTTACCCCTTTGCCCAGAATGAACTTCCAGGTCTTGCCAATGTGAAACGGATGATACTCGGTTACCCTTCCGCAGAGGCCGTCATGCCGGGCCCCAATAGCCTCCCGCTGCCTCATGCGCCACTCCTGACCGCGCAATTTTCAAAAGCCGCGCGAAGACCTGCAATATCAATGAGATAGCCAGTAAACGTGATCTTGGAATCACGCCTTTCCGCACTGCCAGCAAGGCGCATTTCGGCCAAGCCAGCGCCAAATTCAAAGGCCACCCAGCCTTCCTGGCAGCGCACGGCACCACTCAAGGTATCAACCGCGCCAAAGCCGCCCGCAATGGCATGTTCAAGCATATGGTTGAGCTTCTTGGCATCGCAGGTGCTTGCCGCTTCCAGAAACAGGCTGGTCACTTCAGCACTTCCTGCTGAAGGTTGACGGCGCCCCCAATCCCATAATGCTTCAATGCGCAGTGGGAGCATGAAAAACCAATGTTCTATCACCGCCAGCGCGGCGAGCATTGCCACCAAGGTGTATGCGGTTGCCGTGTAGGCATCCGCCATTGCTGAAAGACCTTTGTGGAAGAGCCAGGCACTCAGTAAAGTGGCCGCTGTAATTGAAAGTGGGAAAAGCAAATTCATGCTGCGCCGCGCAAAATAGGCGCCCATATATTTCATATGCGGCGGGAGGAATGACTCACCCGTATTGCGAACCCCCAAATAGAGATTGAGCTTCGCGCTGATCCGCATGCCCCACAAAATAGAATAGGTCAGCACAGGTACCGCATTTGGCGCTTCCCGGAAGCGCGTGATCAGATAAAGACCAATCAGGGCAATGAGCATTTCATGCCACAAAACAACGCGACTAGCCGCCCAGAAGCGCGCGGCACCGGCCAAATCCTCGGGCAAAGCCTGCTTATTGGGGCCGGTGATCCAGCCGCTCAAGAAACTGATTTCTATCCCGCCCCAAACCGCAAGGATCGCCAAAAAAGCGCCATAGGCGGCTTCACTTGTGGCGTTAGGCGCGGTTGCTTCCACCAGCAGCAAGCCACCCACCAGTAGAAAACCCGCGATGAGATCAAGAACCAGACGCCGTGCCGCATAGCCACGCACCACGAGCAGAATCAGGCCAGTCGTCAACCACCACAGAAAAACTGCGGTAACTATGGCGGTAAGACTATCTGGCATGACCCGCGCCCTTCCCTACCAGGCCGGGACGAGGCGGATTTGAGACGGTAATTGATGCTTCTTGGGGCGGCGGAAAAACAACCGCGCGAAGACGGCCGCAGAGGAAACCGTCAGGCCCATGCGCCGCACAAAACCGAAAATACCCTTGCGCGATTTGGCGGCGCCCAGCTTTTCCGCGATGACACGAAGGCGGTCCATATCCGCCATGAAGCCTGCATCATCGATATTCAGCGTTACCGGGAAAACCTGCCGGCAGATTTCCTCAGTAATGCGGAAGACTTCCTTGTCGTAATCGGTCGGCGTCATGCCGAGTGCCTTATGGAATTCCGGCCTTGCATGATCGCGCACATACATGGTCGCAAAAACCGCCAATTGGAAAAACCGGCACCAGAGCGCATTGACGCCCGTCAGCAATTTCGGATTGGCGCGCATCAATAAGGCGAAGGCCTCCCCATGGCGGAATTCATCATTGCACCATTTTTCGAACCACTGGAAAATCGGGTGAAAGCGTAATTCCGGGTGCCTTTCGAATTGCCGGAAAATGGTGATGTAGCGGGCGTAACCGATCTTCTCGCTCAAATATGTCGCATAAAATATAAATTTTGGTTGAAAGTAATGGTATTTCTTGGCGCGTGTCAGAAAGCCAAGATCAACGCCAATGCCCAGATCCTTCAACGCGTCATTAATGAAGCCAGCATGCCGGCTTTCATCCCGCGCCATCACCGAAAACAGCTCCTGCATGTCCGGGTTTTTCACGCGCTTCTTGATTTCCGCATACAATACACAACCGGAAAACTCGGCGGTGACACTGCTCACCAGGAAATCAATCAGCTCCCGCTGAAGCGGTTCCGGCAATTGGTCGAGTGAGAATTTGTCGAATTCCTCATTACGGACGAAGTGGCCCTTATTCGGATCCCGCCGGAATTCATCCATCAGGATATCCCATTGGGCACGCACAGGCTCCACATCAATCTGATCCATGGCGGCAAAATCAGTTGTGTAAAACCGCGGCGACAGGACCGTTTCATTCAGCGCAAGGCTTGTTGTTTCCGAAGAAATATTAGCCTTTGTTGAAGGGGTCAGCGCGTTCATGCGGCCTCCTTGGGTTCAAACCCGACATGATACAATTCAGCGAGTTCAAGAATAGCGACGAATTGCGTCCAATGTCTTCTAAAAAAGCCTGCGCGGATGATGGTTGCGGATGTTTCGAAGCTGTATTTTTCGCCAAATGCCACATGGGCCGGTGCGCCATGCACAACCACCTGATCGCCAGGCCGCAGCATGACATCTTCTGGCACGGCATAGGCATGGAAACTATCGGCACTGCGTTCAATCTCAACCGTACAGGGAACATCGAAGACCCGTTCAGGTCTCTCAATGCCTCTTTTATTTGTTTTTTCGCTCATGATCCTTCCTCTCGTTATTTTTGCAGGAGCTCCAGAAAGGCTCCCGTATTCGTCGTGCCGAAGGCACGCAGATCAATCCATCGTCCCGTCGCCAGATCTTCAAGCAACAGGGCATTATTGCTTCGCATGGAAAGCCGGAACGGTATCTGGGGGCCGATCTGCTCTGCACGGCGATCACGCACCAGACCGCGCAGCGCGCCCCTCACAAAGGCGCCCTCACCCGGTGCAATTGCCCCCATGGACAGGCCAGTTACCGCATCAGTAATGCGAATGCCGCCATCTGCCAGGTCTTCAAAACGAAGATCACGCGTCACCAACGCCTCACCTTCCGGTTGAATGGCGGGGCGCGGCTGCGCAACATGCCAAAAGACCAAAAAAACAATGGCGCAAAGAACGAGTCCAACCCCACCAAAAAGGTAGGTGTTTTTCTCAATTGGGAGGGTTGTGGCACTCATGCTCGCCCTCCCCGTCACGCCATAGCTGGCTGAGGCTGCACGACATTCGCATCAATTATCGTCGTCAGCTGCGTGTTTTCGCCAAGATTAGCCTCGGCTACCGCCTTGCCCAGAATTTCCGCGACCTGCTTTGCGTTCTCCAAGCCGCGCAACATCGGCCGTGGACGTCCAAAGCTGAAACCATGGGCATGGGGCCAGAGCGCAAGCCAGGAAATGCGGTGGCGTGGTGCAAGGCTCAATACAATATCGCCCGCATTATCCCGGCGCCGCACCAGATCCGCCCCTTCGATGGCAATAAAGGGAATATTGATACTGATGGGCAGCGCCACGCCCACCCGCAACACCAGCCGCCGATTGGTGATGCTATAGACGCTGGAGCGCGCGATAAGTTTCGCGAGAATACTAAGAATGGCCAAAGAAAGCCCCGCCGCCAGCAACAAGCGGCCCATGGCACCAGCCAATTCAACCAGGCTTGTTTCAGTCGTGAAGGCTTGGGCCATTTCCAGGATAAGCAGCAGGCCGAAATAGCCGGCTACCCACCTCACCAGAAACACATGCCGCGCCACCGCCCCCCATTGCGGCGCACCTTGCCAGAGCAATCTCTCGCCCTTCGGCAATGCTTCCGGAAGGCCCGGAACGGGCTCAAGCCCATGTTCCGTGAGGGGCGGGCGCGGCATTTTCGTCACAGACAGGGCTCGCTACGTTCCGGTGTGGCGTAGAAATGACCACCACCGAAATAGCCAGAAATCTTGTCTTCTTCGAGCAAGGTGATCTGGTCCGGATTGGCCAAGCCTGGTGCCGCAGCAAATTGCGCCGCCGTGACCGAGGCAACATGCGCCGTGCCATCATCTTCAAAAGTCGACAGGAACATGGGCACGAGCACCCGACGCCCAGTCTTGGTTTCCGCTTCCAGGTAGCGCAGGATCACTTCAGAACGATCGACCCATACATCAACCACGGTGCCCGCGACTTCACCATCAAAGGTGATGACAGATTTGCCACGCGGATCGGGATCTTCATGCGCGATGTGATAGCCTTCTGCGGCGCGCAGCGGCACGATTTTCGGCTTTTGGTCATCAAAGGCCAAATCCGGCACATCCGCGCGATCCGCATAGGCAGCCGGACCGACGCCATCTTGCATGGCATCACCGGTCGGCACAAAGGCTGAGCCCGGATAGGGGTATTCGGGCACCAACTGCTTTGAAACATCACGTTCCGGCCGCACGCCCTGCACTACCGTGGCGCCTTCCGGATGATGCAAGCGGAAGACCTTGGGGGCAGGTGTTTCCGGGAAGCCATGCATGGTGGCGAAACCGGGCCGGTCAGGCAATTCGCCAACCAACGGATAGCCTTCCCGCTTGTTTTCGCGGTGTAGATAATAAATCAGGCACGCGAAGAAGGCGAAGAACAGATAGAGTGAAACGGAAGCCGCATCCAGGAAGACGGGCGTTGCAGGTGTTGTCATGGTAAAGCTCCATGTTGGCTGTAGACATTGGCCATACCGGCTTTGCCGGCGCCATTTTGGGTTGAACTACGGTCACTGCCATTGCTGCGCACCAGCGGACCGATGACAGCAATGGTTGCGAATAAAAT
>JBDKIR010000074.1:0-2829 GCA_039797035.1 Pseudomonadota bacterium
AGAAATCATGTTCCTTGCGGCTGGCATTCACCACCAGGAAAATCCGGTCGCCCAGATTGGCGAACATGAAATCATCCAGAATGCCGCCGCTTGGCGATGTCAGCAGCCCATAGCGCTGCCGCCCGGGCTTGAGGCCCGCAACATCAGCGGGCGTCAAAGCCTCCAACGCCGCCGCCGAGCCTTCGCCGCGCAATTCGGCCTGTCCCATATGGGAGACATCGAACAGCGCCGCGGCGCTTCGGCAATGCAAATGCTCCGCCATGATGCCGGCCGGGTATTGCACCGGCAGCGCATAACCGGCGAAGCCCACCATGCGCCCGCCCAATTCGCGGTGCAGCGCGGCAAGCGGGGTTTCCGCCAAGGATTCGGATGATGACTCGACCACGCTGCCTCCCGCTGCTTCGGGCAGCGAAATGGGTTCAACACGTGGTCCCCCTCTGTCTGATGACCTGAGAGATTCGGCGGGGGCGTTACCGCGCCTTACTCCGTCGGTGCCATGGACAACGCCATGGGCTTTCCAGAGGCCCCTTTCCCGCGCGGCCCTTTTGCCTGAGCGTTTCCGGGGACCGGTTGCGCCTTCGGCGGCAGGCAGGCCTGCTCTCTCCCGCGCGGAGTCGACGGGGTGATTTCGTCAATGACAGATCGCCCCCGCGCGCGCAATACGCACCCCATGCCCGTGGCGGCGATTGCACCCGATCAACCCGATCTCTAGGCTCAGAGCCCAATGGGGGAGGCAAGCAAGATGGCAGGCATGAAATGGACCCGGCGTGGTCTCGGGGCAGCACTGATGGCGCCAATGCTGGCGCATGGCCAGGCGCCCGCTTGGCCCAACCGGCCCATTCGCATCCTGGTGCCCTGGGCCCCTGGTGGCGGCATTGACATCATTGCCCGCGCCATGGCCGCCCGGCTGAGCGAAGCCCTGGGCCAGCCGGTTCTGGTCGAAAATAAAACCGGCGGCGGCGGCATTATCGGCATGGGTGAAGCCGCCCGCGCCGCGCCCGATGGCTATACTCTGCTGGCCTTGGACAATAGCTACACCATGTTGCCGCATACCACGGCCAGCCTGCCCTGGGATCACGCGCGCGCCTTTGCCCCCATCGCGCTGGGTGGCGCTGGCGCCTTCATGCTGGTCGTGAATGCGGCGGCGCCCTTTGCCACGCTCAAGGACCTTATCGCCGCTGCGGCACAGGCGCCGGAAAAGCTCAGCTACGGTACCGGGGGCATGGGCAGTTCGCCGCATTTCGTCATGGAAGCCTTTCAGCAGGCGGCGCGGCTGCGCATGCTGCATGTCTCCTATCGCGGCGGGGCCGAGGCGATGCTCGCTGTCGTCGCCGGGCAGGTTGATTGTTCCATGGCGACCATTTCCGCGGCGCGTGGGCAAATCGCGGCCGGGCGGTTGCGCGCCTTGGCCATTGCCTCGGAAACACGCTCAGACCTGGTGCCGGAGGTGCCAAGCTTTGCGGAAGCCGGCTTCCCAGGCTTCACCGGGGGCATCTGGGGCGGTCTCGCGGCGCCGAGCGGCACGCCCAAACCCATCCTTGATCGGCTGGAAGCCGCAAGCCTCGCGGCCTTGCGGCATGATGATCTGAAGCGCGCCTTCGCCGCGCAAGGGCTGGAGCCGGGGACGCTTGGCCAGGAAGGCTTCGGTGCCCTGATCCGTACCGAGACGGCGCGCTGGGGCCGCGTGGCAGCGGAAGCGGGCATCACCAAACAGTAATCGCCGATTCACATAAGGCTTTGTTAAAGCGCTTGAAGGATAATGGCATTCCGTGAATGAGGCTGTGGCAAGCATGGATGGCTATTTTCCCGGTCAATCGCGCAGCGTGTATTGCGCGCCGGTAAACCGCTTTGACCTTTGCGCCGATGCGCTGATGGAAGCGCATGGCGGCATGGTATTCCGCGACCCCAAGCTGCGCGGCGCCTGCATGAATGGCATCAGCCTTGGCATGTTGAGCAGCTTTCTGGGCCAACCTGCCGATATCGCCCGCCTGATGCGCCTGGATGAAGCGCTGACGCGACGCATCTATCGCCGTCTGTTATGGGATGAAGTGGCGGCGGATCGGCTGCCCCCCGGTTTGGATTTGGCGGTGCTGGCCCTGGCGCTTGAAACCGGGCCGCATGCCGCAATCCTTGCCCTGCAAAACGCCCTTGGCGTCGCCGCTTCCGGGGCGGTGGATGAGGCGACCAGCGCCACCCTGCGCGGGCTGGCCGCAGCACCGGTGATTGCGGCGTTGTTTGAAGGCTTGCTGGGCCGCTACCCGGCTGAAGGCGGCGCACCCGCGCGCGCCCTGGCGGAATTGCGTTCCAGCGCCTTGGTCATGGCTGGGTCAGCCTGACCCGGCCTGATCTTCCAGCACGCGCCCTGCGCGATGGCGCTGCACCAGCCAAAGCCCGATCAGCGCGGAAACAACGAAAAGCCCAACCGCCAGCGCCATTTGCCAGGCGCCATCAACGCGAATGCCCTTGCCGAGCAGCGCGAAAATCACCGTTTGCGGCACATAGCCAAGCGCTGAGGCCGCCAGAAAGGCAAACGCCGGCACCGCCGCCATGCCCGCCAGAAGATTGACCGCGAGGTTATTCCCAATCGGCAATAGGCGGAGCGCGAGCGTGGTGCCAAAGGGGCTGCCCAGCAGCACATCGCGCATCGGCCGCAGACGATGCCCAAACCGCCCCGCCAGCCTTGCCTCCGCCCAAGGCCGACCAATGGCCCGCGCCCAGGCATAGGCACCAGCGCAACCCAACAGCTGCGCCGCCATGGAAAGCGCAGTGCCCTCCACCGCGCCAAAGGCATAACCACCGAGAAAGGCGAGGCTCTGGCGCGGCACGCCA
>JBDKIR010000075.1:0-5010 GCA_039797035.1 Pseudomonadota bacterium
ACCGCGCCGTCACCATCATTGTCCCCTTCCCGCCTGGCGGCGCGACAGATTTGATCGCGCGCCCCTTGGGGGCCGCCTTGCAGCGCGTATTCGGCCAATCCGTCGTGCTGCAAAACCGGGGCGGCGCCGGCGGGGCGATTGGCATGGCCGCCGGCGCAACAGCACGGCCGGATGGCTATACCGGGCTGATCGCGCATGTGGCGTATTCATCCATTCCAGCAGCGGATGCCCTGTTTGGCCGCCCAGCAAGCTTTGACCGTGCGGCCCTGGCCCCGGTTGCGCTGCTGACCGCCGATCCCTTGATGATTGTGGTGAAGGCCGATGCGCCCTGGCGCAATTGGCAGGAATTGATCGCTGATGCCAAACGGCGCCCGGGTGAAATCGCCTATGGCTCATCCGGACCTTATTCCGCCGTGCATCTGCCATTTGAAATGCTGGCCCATGCCGGTGACATCAAATTGAACCACGTGCCCTATGCGGGGGGTGGCCCGGCGCTGACCGCGGTGCTGGGTGGGCAAGTCGCGGCCACGGCCAGCGTGCCATCCGTTGTGGCACCCTATATCCGCGCCGGGCAGATGCGCGCCTTGGTCAATACCGGTGCCAAGCGCGTTGCCCTTTTGCCCGATACACCAACGGCCATGGAACTCGGCTTCAGGAGTGTGGAGTTCTATTTATGGGTGGGGCTTTTCACCCAGGCCGGGGTTGAGCCCGCCATTCAGCGCCGGCTGCGCGAAGCGGTCGCCGCCGCGGTCAAGGAACCCGAAATGCAGCGCCAATTGGAAGCCAATGGCATGGTGCTGGAACACCAGGAAGGGGAAGCCTTCCGCGCTTTTCTGGCCGCGGATCAACAGCGCGTGGAAGCGGCGATCCAGCGCATCGGGCGCGTCGAATAAATGGATAAGTTCATGGCGCTGGCGGTCTTTGTCCGCGTCGTGGAACATGGCGGCTTCACCGCTGCCGCCAGCAAGCTTGGCACATCACCTTCCGCCGTCACCAAGACCATCGCGCGGCTGGAAGATGAATTGGGCACGCAATTATTCAATCGCACCACGCGCCGCCTGGCACCAACGGATTACGGGCAGGAATTCTACGAACGTTGCGTGCAGGTGCTATCCGATTTGGAAGATGCGGAAGCGCAGCTGCGCCGCGGCAGTGCCGTGACGCGCGGGCGCATTCGCGCCGTGGTGCCGTTTTCCTTTGGCCGTGTCACGCTGGTGCCGGAATTGCCGCGCTTTTTCGCGCGCTTTCCCGAAATCACCATCGATATTTCCTTCAGTGATGAGGCGGTGGACCTGATCGCGGAGGGTTACGATATTGCCGTACGCACCGGCAATATTACGGATTCCCGCCTGACGACCCGGCTTTTGACGCGCGGGCCGCAAATCACCTTCGCGGCCCCCGCCTATCTGGCGCGGCATGGGGAACCGACCAAGCCGCAGGATTTACGCCAGCATAATTGCATCGTGGGCCGCTTCGGCCCGGAATGGAGCTTCCGTGACCCAAGCGGGCGCCCGATGAAACTGCGCGTCAGTGGCAATACCGTCATCAATAGCGGTGATGCCTTGCGCGAAGCCGCGGTGGCTGGGCTTGGCATTGCGCAAGGCACCTGGTGGCTGGTGCGCAAGGATCTGGAGAGTGGTGCGCTGAAATCCCTGCTGACGGACTGGATCCCCGACGGCAATCCGGTTTCCGTCCTTTACCCGCAGCAACGCCATTTACCGGCGAAGCTGCGCGCCTTTCTGGATTTTCTGGTGGAAATCACCCGAACCGGGTGAAAGCCTACCACCAGGGAATGGCGCTGCCCTCGGGCGGATCCACGCGAAAGGTATTCAGCTGCATGGCAAGCAGGGAATAATACCCAACCAGGCCGGTCAATTCGACCGTTCCCTTGTCCCCCAATAGGCTTTGCGCGGCCTGATATTCGGCATCCGGCACTTTGCCAGTGCGCAGCAGGGCACGCACAAAGGCCACCACGATACGATCCGCATCGGAATCGAAGGGGATCTTTTCTGAATCGCGCCCAATCGCGGCAATCACCGCCGGGGGAACGCCTTGTTTTTCCGCAATCGGCGCATGGGCGAACCATTCATAGGCCGCCTTCCAATGATGCCCGACACAGAGAATCGCCAATTCACGCAGCCGCATCGGCACGCTGCATTCAAAGCGCACGAAAACGCCCAATTGTTCAACGCGCGCGCATAGCTCCGCGCTCGTGATCAAGGCCTGGAAGGGGCCCTTCACACCGCCACGCGCCCCAGCGGCCATACGATCCCAGACCGCCTGCTGCGCGGGGTCCAATTCCTCCCGCGGGCGGATCGGCAGACGCGGCGCGCTCATTCCGCGGCCACCGCTTGTGGGCCGCCAAAGCTTGGCATGATCTCGGCCGCGAAGGCGCGCAGATTGCCGAGCGACGCATTGGGATCAACGATCAGGATGGTGGCGACACCGCCTGCTTTCAGCCGGTTGATCCGCGCAATGATTTCTTCTGGCGTGCCGAGCAAGGGCGCGTCATCGGTTTCAATACTGTCAGCCTTTTTGCCCTGATGCAGATCACCAATCACGCTGACCACGCGGCGGCGGGTTTCGAAGGCGGCGGCGCGTTCTTCTTCCGTGCGCACCATTTGCAGCGCACGCGCCACCGCGACCATATGCGGGTCCCAGGCGCGGCCGCTTTTCTCACACTCCTCGCGGAAAATCGCCACGCGTTCGATGATTTGATCGACCGACGCCAATTGATCGAGCAGCAGATTGAAACCTTCCCGTGCAGCGCGGCGAATGCTCACTTCACTCCCGGCGGCCAGCCAGAAGGGCGGGTGCGGACGCTGCAAGGTGGCTGGTTCGACAACGATGTTTTCGTAATGCCAGCGCTTGCCGTGATGGGAGAAACGGTCCTCGGCAGTCCAGGCCTTGCGGATGACCTCAATCGCTTCATCAAAGCGTTCGGTCGCTTCCGCGGGCGGGATGCAAAACCCATCAAACTCCGCCGTGCGATAGCCCTTGCCGACGCCAAAATCGAAGCGGCCGCCCGAAAGCAGATCCAGCGTCGCGGCCTGTTCCGCGACCAGCACCGGATTGTGCCAGGGCAGGACGACAACGGCCGTGCCAAGGCGGATGCGCTGGGTTTTGGCGGCGAGATAGGCGAGCAAGGTCATCGACGCCGAGACCTGGCCCTGGCCGGTGAAATGATGTTCCACCATGAACATATGCTGGAAGCCAAGGCGTTCGGCTTCCACCACATAGTCGATGAAATCCTTATAGCCGTGGCTATCGCCAAGCCCCACGGCGCGCTTGGTGCGCGCACCCCCGAAAAGCCCAAAGCGCATGAGCAACATCCTATTTGCGGATTACCAGACGAGGATAGTGCCGTGCGACCCAGGCGGACGTAAAGTCCTTAATTGGCAGTTCAGTTGTGCCCTTTTTTCCGGAATGCCAACGCTCAGGCCAGGCCCGCCGCCACCTGTTCATTCACTTCGATCAGGAAGGCCAGGTCAGGCGCGGGACTTTCCATTTCCCGCAACAGCATACGGCCCACCTGCAACATGGCGAGCTTGGTGGGTTGCGGCAATTGGTTGGAGGGATGACGGATGGAAGCTTCCACCGCAATCCAGAGCCGGCGATTATCGGCAATGGCGCGCGCGCGCCGGATGCCTTCATCCGCCAGCACCGCCCGCAAAGCGCCCGTGACACGGCGGAAGACATCGGCTTCCTGTTCGCGCGGGTCCAGCGCCTGGCGGGTTATCTGATAAGCGCGGCGCGCCTGCAGCATATTCATGCCACATCCTCCGCCGCCGGCACGGAGGCTACCGGGGCCAGGCCCAGCACCACCTCCTCATGGCGCATGACGCGCCGCGCCAGTTTCAAGGCCTGGTAGCATTGGTCTGCTTCGGCGGCATGGAGCGCGCGCAGCAGAAAATCCTTGGCCATTTCAGAGGTGGTGGCACCGCAGAAATCGACAATCAGGTCGCGGGCCAGATGCAGGCCGGCCTTCCTTTCCTCATGATCGCCGATATAGGCGGTTTGCAGCGCGAAATAGATGCGCCGGGCCGGTGTATCGGCCATATCGGGCGTCATCAATTGCTTGCCGAAAAGGAAACGGGCGCGCGCGGTCAATTCAATGCGGGCACGGTTGCGAAAGCGAATGGGGGCGCCGTTGACGATCATCATATCGCCCTGACGGAGCTCTAGCACCAGCGTCGACATTTTTGTCTCCGGCTGTGGGGGCGGCCCCGCCGAAGCGAGACCGCCAGGAGATTTTAGCGGAACAGGCTCAGCAGCATCTGCGGAGACTGGTTGGAGATAGAGAGCGCCTGGGTACCAAGCTGCTGGCGCACCTGCAGCGCCTGCAATTTGGCACTTTCCTTCGCCAGATCCGCATCGATCAGCGCGCCAAGCCCGCCTTCCATCGCGTCCATCTTGTCCTTGTTATATTTCACCTGGGCGTCGATGTAGTTGCTGTCGGAGCCGAATTGATTGAGCGCATCGGCAATCGCGGATTCGACCGTATCGAAATCACCCCCCGCTTGCAGCGCGGTTTGTGCATCCGCCGCCGAAGTGGGCGCGGCCGCCACCACCAAGGTGCCAGCGCCATCAATACCGGTCACCGTGAAGGTTTCACCCGCTTCATTGCGCGTGGTTGCAATATCGCCCCCGCCCGCCGCGGCATCCGTGGAAAGCAGGGTACGGCCATTATAGGTGGCGTCAGAGATGAAGTTTTCCACCTGCGTCTTCAGTTGCGTATATTGTGCTTCGTATTGGGCGCGCTGCGAATCATTCAATGTACCGTCGGCCAGACGGGTCAGGGCACCACGGATCTGCACCATGGTTTCGGAAACTTTACCGAGGGCTGCGAAGGTGGTTTCAAGCACGCCCTTGGTGCCGCCCAATTGTTCATTGGCGGCGGTCAGGCCGGCCACATCGGCGCGCACCGCCTGCGCGACCGCAAAGGCGCCACCATCATCCTTCGCATCAGCGACGCGCAAACCAGTCGAAACACGCTTCTGGACGACGGAA
>JBDKIR010000076.1:0-5453 GCA_039797035.1 Pseudomonadota bacterium
CGCTTGGCGCCGGCGCCAAGATCCATGGCGCCACCAACAGCAGGGGCTGAGTCATTCTCGCTGGTCGCCCAATTGGCGATATCGCCATTGGCTGCCACTTCGAAAGCACCCAGCACGCAAAGATCAATATGCCCGCCACGAATCATGGCGAAGCTATCGGCGTGATGGAAATAGGAACCACCCGGGCGCAGCGTGACCGCCTGCTTGCCGGCATTCACCAGCCAGGGGTCCACCTTATCCGGCGCGGGCGCCGGCCCCATGCCCAGAATGCCGTTTTCGGAATGCAGGATCACTTCACGATCCAACGGCACGTAATTGCCGATCAGCGTCGGAATGCCGATGCCCAGATTGACAAACCATCCTTCCGGAATGTCTTGCGCAACACGGGCGGCCATTTGCTTGCGGTCAAAGCCTTGCATGGTTTGATCCCTTCTTTCCTGACTGATCAAGCCCATTCCGGGCCGCGGTCAACACGAAGCACGCGATTGACGAAAATGCTCGGCGTATGGATGTTTTCCGGCACAATCTCGCCCAATTCGCGAATATGGCTTACCTGCGCGATGGTCAGGTCTGACGCCATGGCGATAACAGGGTTGAAATTCTGGCCGCTGGAACGATAGGTCAGATTGCCCCAGCGATCGCCTTCCCAGGCTTCCACCAGCCCGACATCGCCGCGCAGCGCATGTTCCATGACATAGGTGCGGCCGTTGAATTCGCGATGTTCCTTGCCATTGGCCAGGATGGTGCCAACGGATGTCGCGGTGAAAAACGCGGGTACACCGGCGCCGGCCGCGCGCATACGTTCCGCCATGGTACCTTGCGGCACAATCTCAAGCTCGATCTTGCCTTGGCGATAAAGCTCCTCGAACACCACCGAACCGGCGGAGCGCGGAAAGGAACAGATAATCTTGCGCACGCGGCCCAATTCCATCAGGCGCGCCAAGCCAACGCGCCCTGTGCCGGCGTTATTCGCGACACAGGTCAGGTCTTTCGCGCCCTGTTCGATCAGCCCTTCAATCAAATGATCCGGCTGGCCCACTGCGCCGAAGCCGCCAATCAGCACGGTTGATCCATCCTTGATACCGGCCATGGCATCCGCCATGGATTGTACGATCTTGTTGATCATTCGTCTTTTCCCATCATGATGCGCAGGCGTCAGGCGAAGCGGAACAGGCCATTACTGACCACCACCTTGTCGCGTTCCACAACACGCGCGCGGAAGGCGGCACCGCCAGCTTCCTGCCAAATCTCTGTGCGGATTGTCTCACCCGGATAAACCGGTGACGAAAAGCGCAAATCCATCTGGCCGAAGCGCGACGTATCGTAATTGCAGAGTGTTTTCAGCAAGGCATGGCAGACCGTCCCAAAGGTGCACAGCCCATGCAGGATCGGGCGTGGAAAGCCCGCCGCCGCCGCAATTTTGGGGTCTATATGCAGCGGATTCAAATCCGTGTTCAGCCGATAGATCAGCGCCTGTTCCGGCCGCGTGGCAAGATCCAGCGTGATATCCGGCGTGCGATCAGGTTCGGGATGCGGCTGCTTCACCGGACCGCTCGGCCCGCCAAAACCGCCATCACCGCGCAGGAAGGATGTGCTGGTCAGCGTTGCCAGCAAATCGCCGGTCTTCGCATCAATCACCTGGCGCTCTGAATACATCAGCGCGCCTTTACCCTCGCCGCGATCCACCAGGCCGGTTACGCGTGAACGGCCAATGATCTCGCCTTCAGTGGGCAGCGGCTTGTGCAATATCAGGCCCTGTTCGCCATGGACGATCTTCACCCAATCCATGCCGGTATCGGGATTGCGGGACCAGAAGCCCGGTGCGCCCAGCACCACGGGCATGGACGGCATGACTTTCAGACGCGGTTCATAAAGGAAATCGAGCTGCTGTTCATCCATCGGGTCCTGGCCGAGCCCGACGGAGAAATTATACATCGCCACATCCTGCCAGCGCAGATGCTGGCGCATTTCCGGGATGGGGTAGTTCAGCAGCTTTTCATAGACGATCGGCATTTCAATGCCCTTCCTCGATTTCAATCACTGCATCCGCGGCAAAAGCGCCCTGCCCTACAGGCAGTACCAGCATGGGGTTCACATCAACCGAGGCCAAGCGCGGCCCAGCCGCCACGGCAAAGCGCGACAGCGCGGCAAGTGCTTCCGCCAGCGCCTGCACATCGGCCTTGGGTTTGCCGCGCGCACCATCCAACAACGGAAAGCCCTTCAGCGATCGGATCATGGCTTCCGCTTCGGTGGCATTGAAGGGGCAGCGACGGAAGGCGACATCCTTCAGGATTTCGATGAAGACACCGCCCAGCCCCACCATGGCCACGGGGCCAAAGACAGGGTCACGCAACACACCAAGCGCCATTTCAACGCCGCCGGTGATTTGCTTCGCAATCAGCACGCCTTCAATGCGCGCCTTGGGCGCATGTTGCGCGGCGCGGGCCAACAAGGTCGCATGCGCTTCACGCACAGCCGCCGCATCACCCAGGTTCAGGATCACGCCACCGATTTCGCTTTTGTGCAGAATATCGGGGGAGAGGATTTTCGCGACCACCGGATAACCCATGGCCTCAGCCGCGCGCACAGCCTCATCCACGCTGGTGCAGGCTTGCTCAGGCACCGCAGCCACACCAGCCGCAGCCAGCAGGCGCTTGGCTTCGGCTTCCGTTGGGGTTTGCGCGGGCAGGCTCACGCTTGGCAGCGCACCCGCCGCCCCCGTTTCCTGCCGCGCGAAATAGGCGCCGAAGTGGCCCATGGCGGCAATGGCATTCACTGCGCGCGTTGGGTCTTCGAAAACAATGAAGCCGTCTTCTTCATATTCGCGCACCTTCTCGCGCGAACAAATGGCAGACAGCACCCAAAGCCGATCACGCCTTTTGGCGATGGCGTCCCGCATGAAGGGCCGCAGCTTGGGCGCCATGGAGGTTGAGCCCCCCGTCTGCGTCAAGAACACCAGAACGGATGGATAGCCACCATCACCCGCCGTCGCTTCCAGGAAGTCGCCGAAAAGCTCGGTCTGGTTCACCGCTTGCGCGGTGCAATCCACCGGGTTGCGCGGCGCGCAGAAGCTGATCAGGCCGCGCAGCTTATCCTGCGATGCCTGCGGCATTTCCGGCATGGGCAGGCCGACGGCTTCCGCTGCATCGGAAATCAGCACGCCAGCGCCACCACTCACGGTCAACACGCCAAGGGAGTTATTGGCCGGATAAATGCGCCGCGATGCTGCGTAAGCGATATCGAGCATTTCTTCCGTGGTACGTGCGCGCAAGACGCCGTATTCATCCAGCACCGCTTGCGTAACGGCATCATCACCCGCGATGGACGCGGTATGGGATTTCGCCGCCGCACCGCCCAGCGCACTGGCGCCGACCTTCATCATGATGACCGGCTTGCGGTTGCGCCGCGCGAGATCAAGGGCGGCGATGAAGCCGGCACTTTCGCGAATGCCTTCCGCATAAGCGCAGATCACTTCCACTTCCGGCGCCTGCGCCATCCAGCCAATCGCCTCACCGAGCGAAACATCGGCTTCATTGCCGGTGGTGACGCAGACCGTGGTGCCAAGCCCGCGCTGGCGCGCCACCGCGAAAACATGCGTGCCATAGGCGCCGGATTGGGAGGCGATGCCGATATTGCCGCGAATGGGCCAGCCCTGTTCGAAGGAAAGCGAAAAGATCGGGTAGAAACCAATGGCGGCATTGAACAGGCCAAGGCAATTCGGACCCAGCATGCGCATGCCATGCCGGCGCGCCGCAGCCACCAGCCTGTCCTGCATCGCAGCCCCAGCCTCATCCACCTCAGCGAAGCCGGCGGTGAAGACAATGGCGGATTTGCACCCGCGCGCGCCAAGATCATCCACAGCCTGGATCGCCGCCTCACCAGGGACAGCGATGATCGCGACATCCGGCACTTCGGGC
The DNA here is from genome assembly GCA_039797035.1 of Pseudomonadota bacterium. Lineage (GTDB taxonomy): Bacteria > Pseudomonadota > Alphaproteobacteria > Acetobacterales > Acetobacteraceae > Neoroseomonas. Next base: position 3,918 of record JBDKIR010000076.1, read on the forward strand.
AAAGCCGCGACAGAGGCGAAGGCAGGCAGGCCCTGCACGGTCGGGCGATTCGGGTTCACCGGCAAAAGCCGCCCCTGGAAGCCCTGGCTTTGCATATAGGCAATGGGCCTCCCGCCAATGCGCGTGCCGTCGTCAGAGGCACCAATCACGGCAACGGAACGGGGGCGAATCATGGCATCCAGCGCCGCGAAATCGGCGGCGGATTTTCCGGCATTCAAAGTGCCGCCTTCGGCGGGCATCGTGCATTCCTCCTGCAATCGGGCGCAGGGTGGCGCCAGCGCGCCCGGGCGGCAAGGGGTTGTTTTCAGAAGAAGAAGACGAAAAGCGCCCCAACCGCGCCCGCGCCAAGGGAAAGCGCGGCATAGGGCAGGCCGAAGCGCCCGCCGCCCAAAGCCAGGGCATAGGCGGCCTTGGCGCAGATATTCATGCCAACCGCCGCCAGAACCGCTTGGCCGGCGAGTTCCAGGCTGAGGCTCGCCGGCGCCAGCAAGGGTACGGAAAGCGCCACGGCATCCACATCGGCAAGGCCGGTAAGGGCGGAGACTGCCAGGACGGCGGCCGCCCCAAGCTTTTCAGCCGCCCATTTCGATGCCAGCCCCACCGCCGCCAAAAGCAGCGCGATTTTGAGCACCGCGCCAAGTTCAAACGGGTTTTCCTGCGGGGCCACGGCGGCGCCAGCTGCATTGGCCCGGCGGGCAAGCAATAGGCTGCCCAGCCCCATACCAATGGCGGTGATGCCAAGCGGCGCCAGCAGCAAGCGCGCCACATCCGGCGCAATGAAAAGGACAATGGCGATGGTGCGCAGGCAGGAAATCGCCCCCGCAATCAGCGCCCCGGCCGCCAGCGCCACCGGCGCGCCGCCAGCCGCCGCAAGCCGCGCATTGGAAAGTGTCACTGCGGTTGAGGAAACCAATCCACCTGCGGCCCCGCTCAGCAGCAAGCCGCGCTCGGAACCCAATAGCCGCACGGCCAGGTAGCCGAGGTAGGAAATGGCCGCGAGCAGAATGGCCAGCCGCCAGATCTTGCTGGGGTTCAAACCACCCAGCAGGGCAATGGGCGCCTCAGGCACCAAAGGCATTACCAGCAAGGTCATGGACAGCAAGACCAGCGCCGATCGCAGCTCTGCCCAGGTGATGCGCGCCATCAATTCATGCAGGCTTTCGCGCGCCGCCAGAATGGCTGTCATGGCGACAGCAGCCGCACCCGCCACCGCCATATCCCCCATCACGGCCAGCGCCCCCAGGCTATAGGTACCTAGGGCGGCGACCTGGGTGGTGGCGGAAACCTTGTTTTCCGCGGCCGCTTCCCGCAAGGCGAAGGGCAATTGCGCCGCCAGCAGCGCAAGCAGGGCAAAGCCCAGCAACAAGGCGCCCCCGACCTCCCCCAAATGAGAGGCCAAAATCGCCATGATGCCGCCCAATAATCCGGTCAGGGCAAAGGTACGCACGCCCGCAGTGCGACGCCCCGCGGCTTCCTGACGTTCACGCCAATGGCGTTCGGTGCCGACCAGCAAACCGATAGCGAGGGCAGCTGCCA
>JBDKIR010000077.1:0-2526 GCA_039797035.1 Pseudomonadota bacterium
GGCTTCAATATCGCGAAGCTGCGCGAAGCCCTCGCGAAATCAGACGAAATCCACTGAAACCATCAGGGGGCGGGCAACCGCCCCCAAGGTGCTTGCATGACCGAACGCCCGCTACTGACCCATGTAAGGCCCGAATGGGTCGATCATTACGGGCATATGAACCTGGCCTATTACCTCGTGGTCTTTGATATGGCCTGCGATGTGCAGTGGCTCGACCTTGGTTTCGGGCCGGAATACCGCGCGCGGGGCATGGGCACTTTCGCCGCGGAATCCTGGCAGGCCTATATCCGCGAAGTGCGCGAAGGCGCGCCTTTGGCCTGTGAGAGTGCGGTGCTGGATTATGATGACAAGCGCTTGCTCTGCCGCCATGCCATGTTTCATGCGACCGAAGGCTGGCAAGTTGCTGAAAATGAAGTTCTTTATCTGAGCATAGATCTGACGCGCCGCCGCGTTGCGCCTTGGCCGGCCGATATCCTGGCCCGTTTGAGTACCAAGCGCTGTGGTGAAGCCGCGAAACGACTTGCACTGAAACCCAAAAGACTCTGATTTTAAAGGAAAGGAGCGCTGCCATGGCGCGGATAGGTTTTGTTGGACTTGGCAATATGGGCGCCCATATGGCGCGCAACCTGCTGAAGGCCGGCCATGAGGTGACGGTATTTGATTTGGTACCGGCGGCGATTTCCGCCGTGGTGGCCTCCGGCGCCAAGGGCGCGGCCAGTGCGGCGGATGCGGCGCGTGGCGCCGAATACGTCATCACCATGCTGCCCGCTGGCCAGCATGTGCGTGATGCCTGGCTTGGCGCGGGTGGCATGGCGGCGGCGAGCGCGCCGGATGCCTTGATGATTGATTGTTCCACCATTGATGTCGCAACGGCGCGCGATGTTGCCGCGAAATCCGGCCGCGCTTTTGTCGATGCGCCGGTTTCGGGCGGGATGATGGGGGCGGAAGCCGGGACACTCACCTTCATGGTCGGCGGCACGAAGGAGCATTTCGCCCGTGCCGAGCCGATCCTGAAGCAGATGGGGCGCAACATCATTCATTGCGGTGAATCTGGTGCAGGGCAGGGCGTGAAGCTGTGCAATAACATGATGCTCGCCGCCACCATGATCGTCACGTCGGAAGCCTTTGTTCTGGCAGAAAAATTGGGGCTTTCGCATCAGGTGCTGTTCGATGTCTGCTCGACCTCCACCAGCAATTCCTGGGCGCTTTCCAGCTATTGCCCGGTGCCGGGGCCGGCGCCGGCCAGCCCCGCCAATCGCGAATACAAGCCAGGCTTTGCCGCCGCGCTGATGGCCAAGGACCTCGGCTTGGCGCAGGAAGCGGTGGAGCAGGCGGGCACCGCTTCCCCCATCGGGGCGCATGCCTTGGCTCTGTTCCGGCAATATCTGGAACGCGGCGGGGGCGATAAGGATTTCTCCGGCATCATCAATATGATCCGCGAAGGGGGTGTTAAGTGATCACCTCCTTCGTCTCACCCCGCCTGCTTGTGATGGGCGGGGGGTCTATCGGCCAGGCGGCGGCGGTGCTGGCGCAGTTGGGCCTGTCACGCCCGCTGGTGGTGACCGATCCCTGGATGGTGTCTTCCGGCACGGTCGAAAAACTGCTCGCCCCCTTGAAGGCGGCAGGCATCAGCTATGGCGTGTTCAGCGATACCGTGCCGGACCCAACCGATACCGTGATCGCCACTGGTGTCGCCGCCTTGCAGGGCCGCGATTATGACTGCCTGATCGGTTTCGGTGGCGGCAGCCCGATGGACACCGCCAAGGCCATGACCATCCTGGCCGCGGCACCCGCAGGCGCCAAGATGCGTGACTTCAAGGTACCGGCCCAGGCGAATAAGGCCGCTTTGCCGGTGATCTGCATCCCAACCACGGCCGGCACGGGCAGTGAAGCCACGCGCTTCACGGTCATTACCGATACCGAAACCGATGAGAAGATGCTCATCGCCGGGCTCGGCGCGCTGCCTTTGGCCGCGATTGTGGATTACGAACTCACCTTCAGCGTGCCCCCGCGCACCACCGCCGATACCGGCATTGATAGCCTGACCCATGCGCTGGAAGCCCTGGTATCCCGCCGCGCCAATCCGGAATCGGATGAATATGCTTTGCGCGCCATGCGTCTGATCGGACCCAATCTGCGGACTGTCTATCACGACCCCAAGAATGCCGCGGCGCGGGAAGCCATGATGAAGGGCGCCACATTGGCGGGGCTTGCCTTCAGCAATAGCTCGGTCGCGCTGGTGCATGGCATGTCGCGCCCGATCGGGGCGCATTTCCATGTGCCGCACGGGCTTTCCAACGCCATGCTGCTCCCCGCTGTCACCGCCTATTCACTCAATGCCGCGCTACCCCGCTATGCGGAAGCCGCGCGCGCTATTGGCGTGGCGGGCCGGGATGAGGGCGATCAAAGCGCTGGTGCCAAGCTGCTTGAGGAGCTTTCCGCGCTGAACCGCGAATTGGCGGTGCCCACGCCAGCGGCTTACGGCATTGATGCCGCGAAATGGAACGGGCTTCTGCCCACCATGGC
>JBDKIR010000078.1:0-6429 GCA_039797035.1 Pseudomonadota bacterium
GTCATGCCGAGCCATTGGAACAGCAAGAATAGCGGAATCAGATAGGAAAGCCCCGGCGTAATGCGCGCAATCAGGATCAATGCGGCGGCGCGCATGGCATGCATCTTGGCAATGCCATAACCCGCCGGCACGCCAATCAGCAGCGCAATGCCCGTGGCCCCAAAAGACACCACAATGGAATTCCAGGCAAAGCGCAGGAAGTCATTGCGTTCAAAGACTTCGCGGTAATTGTCGAAAGTGGGCGCCGCCGGGATGAAGACCGGGGGCCAATCCGTGTTTTCCAATTCATTCTTGAAGGATAGCGACAGCATCCACAGGAAAAACAGAATGGCCGGGGAGATCAACGCAAAGACCGCGCCCGCGAAACCGACATTGCCGAGCCAACGGCGCAGCCGATACCGTGCGGAGGAGCTGAAGGGTGACGCGCTCATGTCATTTTCACCCGCTGACGTGTCCAAAGCAGCAAGGCCGCCAAGGCCATGATGATGGCGAAGAACACCACCACCACGGCCGAGGCATAGCCGACATTGTAGAAGGCAAAGGCCTGCAGATAGAGGAAGATATTGATCGTCTCACTGGCCGAACCCGGCCCACCCTGGGTGATGACGTAAATCGTATCAAACGCCTTCAACGCATCGATGCAGCGGATGATCAGGGCCACAACGATAAAGGGCATCAGCAGGGGCAGCGTGATATGGCGAAAGGCCTGCCAGCCATTGGCACCATCAATCTTCGCCGCCTCATAAGGATCGGTCGGCAGGGAAGCGAGGCCCCCCAGGATCAGCAGCATGACCAGCGGCGTCCAGTGCCAGACTTCAATCAGCACAAGGGTCGGGATGACGGTATTGGTGCTGTACACCCACATGCTGGGCGGCAAGCCAAACTGCGCCAGAAGCCAGTTGAGAACCCCAAGCTGCGGGTGAAACATCATGGTCCAGACCAGCGCCACCGCCACAGGTGTCGCCATCATGGGCAGAATGAAAATGGTGCGCGCCAGCCCACGCAGCGGGAATTTACGATGAAAGGTCAGGGCCGCGGCCAGCCCCAACATCATGGGAAAGATCACCGCCAGCAGCGTGTAGAATAGGGTCCGCAGCATGGCCCAGCCGAAGCGGCTATCCGTGAACAGCTTGGTGTAATTGTCAAAACCAACCCAGCGGCGGGCCCCGCCCAGATGCCAATCATGGGCGGAGACATAGACCGTAAAAATCCAGGGAAAGATGATGACCGCAAGCACCACCACCGCAGCCGGGACGATGAACCAGCCATAGCGCCTGGCGTAATTGCGCGCGCGGGCCACGCCTGATCCGGAAGCGCTGCTGGTGCTTGCGTATTGCATGCCGAATTAAGGCCTCAGCCTTCCTTTTCGCTCTGTTCCAGGATGGGGCGGAATTCCGCCGTGGCGCGCTTCAATTCGGTCGCCACATCGGAACCGCTGATCGTATTCGTGAGCGCCGCGCCGATAACATCACGGAACTGCGTCACCGGCACGATCTCCGGCAGGCCGGCACGCGCGATCTTGGCGCTTTCATTCAGCGTCTGGAAGAATTCGCGCGGGAAGGTGCTGGCGCTGATTGCCTGTTCATTGCTGAAGGGGCTGCTGCGCGCCGGCACACCGGCCCCGCTGGTGAGGAAGCGGAGCTGGTTTTCCTTGCCCAAGGCCCATTGCAGGTAAAGCCAAGCCGGCCCCTTCTTGCGTGACGCTTCGGGAATGCCATAGCCCGCGCCGAACAGGCAGCAATGATGATTGGCGCCCCGCCCCTTCGGCACCAGCGCATAGCCAACCTTGCCCGCCACGCGTGACCGCGCCTTGTCTTCCAAGGGCGCGGCAAAGCCAATGCCATCAATCCACATGGCGGCGCGGCCCTGCATGAAATTCGTCTGGCATTCATTCCAATTGAAGCCGATCGACCCCGGCGGGGAGACGTCGCGCAGGAACTTCTTGTACATCTCACCAGCCCAGACCGCATCATCCGTATCGGTGATGAGTTGGCGATTGGCGTTGATCATATCGCGCTGCGCGGTGCCCAGCAGATAGCTTGACCACAGCACCACATTGGCGTTTTTCAGCCCGCGCCCGACATGGCCATAGATCTGGCGCGAAGGATCGGTCAGCGCCTTGGCCGCTTCATACATGCCATCAAAGGTCGTCGGCACGGCGATGTTCTTCGCGGCCAGCAATTCCTTGTTGTAGTAAAGAATGAAGTAATCCGCGAAAGCGGGCAGCGAATCCATCCGGCCATCGGACTGCGTCGCATATTGCACCATGCCCGCGCCGAAATCGGCGAAATCGAAATCAGGCGCGGTGATGGATTGATCGGCCATCAATGCCTTGATGTCAGTGTTCCACTTGGCCTTGCCGACCTGGCGCTTGTTCACATGCAAGCTAAGTTCCGCCACATCGAAGGACGGCCGGCCAGAGGCATATTCGACAATCACCTTCTGGCGGTGCTGCTGTTCGGGCACCACTTCAATGCCGCAGCGAATGCCGGTCAGGTCTTCGAATTCCTTGTTGTGGCGCTGCAACAGCAAGCCACGCGGAGAGGTCTGGACGGTGACCTCAATCCTTTCCCCGGCAAAACGCTTCCAATCGAAGCGGCTTTGCGCATTGGCCTGCCGCACAATGGCCGGCGCGGCGAGCAAGGCGACGGTTGCGCCAAGCGCCTCACGGCGCGTGATGTGTTGTGCCATTCCTGGACCCTCCCAACAACGCGGCGGGGTGTTCTTGTCGCCGCGTTCAGGTCTGATCCTTCCCGCAACCGCGCCGCACCGCAAGCGGGTAATTAAACGGCCACCCTTCGCAGGGCTTCCAGCACGGCGGGATCGGTGATGGGGCTGGTATCCCAAGGCGGCTCCGGTGGTGGGTCCAGCGTTTCAAAAACCGTGGAGAGCTCAATATTCCCGGCATCGGCCGGGCGCGGATAGGGCGTTGGGTCAGGGGCGCCGGGCATTTTGGGCCGGCCAATACCGATGAAAAAATCTTCCAAGCCGGCCGGGATCAGCAGCCATAAAAACCGAAAGGGATGCGCCCCATCATTGATGAAGCCATGGCGGATATGGGGTGGCGCGATCATGAAACTGCCGCTCGGGATACGGCGCACCACGCCATCCACGCGCCCCAGCGCTTCCCCCGACACCACCCAGAAAATCTCGGTCTGGGCCGGGTGGGCGTGTTCGCGAATCTTGCCAAGCGGCGGCAATTCCTGAAGCCCGGCCGAAAACCCCGCCGGCATGCCCGCCATGCGCGGTGAGGTCAGCACCTCAATCCAGCCATTGGCCGGTTGCGGCTGCCAATGCTGCGCCCCGCCCCCCGGCGGAATGAGAATGAAACCACCGGAGCCGGACATGCGCTTTCCTTTCAGCGGCGTTTTAATGCAGGCGCGGGCGCTTCAGAAACTGCGTGCGATCCGCGGAAACAATGGCGACATCGCGCAATGCCTTGCCGCGTGAGACCTGCAAATGAACATTGGTGCCAGCCGGCCCGCAGGCCCAGATGGACCGCCAGAGATCCGCCAAATCAGTGATCTCAGCGCCTTCTACCGCCAGCACCCGATCACCGCTGCGAAGCCCCGCGGCTTCCGCCGGGCCATTGGGCGCAAGCGAGGCCACGGCGATGCCTTCCTCATCCTCGGTCGCGTAAAGGCCAAGCCAGGGCCGCGCCGGGCCGGGCCGACGCCCCGTGGTGACAAGATCATTCAATACCGCTGTCAGCTTATGGATCGGGATGACCATGTTCAGATCAAGCCGCCGGCCTTCCTCGCCCTGCTGCAGAATAAGAGAGCCGATGCCAACCAGCTTGCCATCGGGGCCAAAAACGCCCGCGCCGCCCCAGGATGGATGGGCAGGGGCGATGAAAAGCGCCTCATCCATCAAATATTCCCAGTATCCGGCGAAGGGCTGGCGGGCGACCAGCTTGCCCGCCACGGCATTGGCGCGCCCACCCGCCGCAGCCATGACCGTGGCCGCACCGACGCGCAGATTTTCGCTATCCCCGAAACGCGCAGGGTTCAGGCTGATCTGGCCCAAGGCCTGCACCAGGGCAAAGCCGGTTTCCTGGTCCACCGCAAGCGCATGGCCAGGAACGGCGCGCCCTTCGGCCGTGGTGATCCAGATGGTCTCGGCCTCACTCACCAGATAGCCCACCGTCAGCACCAGCCCATCGCCGATCAACACGCCACTGCCTTCGCGTTCGGTGCCAAGCACGCGGGCGGTAAAGGCATCGGCCGGGACCAGGCTGCGTAAGGCCACGACCGAACGATAGGCCTGATCCAGATCGAAGCCATGCTCCGATGGGTCAGGCTGCAAATGTTCAGGTATGTCCCAATCTTCTTCCGGCATTGTGTCTCGGCTCGATCTGTCCAGTTTTCTATAACACAGGCTTTCCGTTCGGTCAGCGCGGCGGGTTTGGCAGCGGCGGCCAGGACGGGCAGGATAACATCATCTTGTCCCCGGTGCTGGGGGTAAATGGGGGGAACATGTCGCCACATCGCCTATTGCTGCCCTTGCTGGCCCTGCTGGCCGCCATCGCCAGCCCGGCCCAGGCCTTTCCGGAACGGGCCATCCGCGTGGTGGTGCCCTATGCGGCGGGTGGCGCCACGGATGTGGTGGCACGAGTCGTGGCGGAAGCCATGGCACCCCTGCTGCCCCAACCGCTGATCATCGAAAACCGCGGCGGGGCGGGCGGCATGGTCGGGGCCGAAATCGTCGCCCGCGCGCCGGCAGATGGCCATACGGTGCTGTTCAATAATACCGGCCATGCCGCCTTGCGCGTGCTGGTGCCCAACCCGCCGGTGGACCCCATCACCAGCCTGCAGGCCATTGCCGTGGTGGCGGAATCGCCGCTCGTCATGCTGGTCGCGCATAATGTGCCGGCCAATAATCTGCAGGAATTCACGGCCTTGGCCCGCGCGCGGCCCGGGCAATTGGATTACGGCAGTTCAGGCGGTGGCGGCATTCTGCAAATGGCTGCGCTGCTCTATTTCGGCGCCACGGGCGTGCAGATCAATGAAGTGCCCTATCGCGGCGGCGCGCCGGCAACCCTTGATCTGGCGGCGGGACGCATCGCCATGATGTTCGATGCCGGGCTGACCGGCTTTCAGACCGCACGCGGCGGCCAGGCCCGCGCCTTTGCCGTTACCACCGCCCGGCGCAATGCGCAGAACCCGGATGTGCCCACCTGGCGGGAAATGGGGGTGGATGCGGAAATGAGCGTCTGGCAGGCCGTTTTCGTGCCAACCGCCACTCCGCGCGACCGGCGTGAGGTACTGAACCAGGCCATTAATCGCGCCCTGGAAAATGAAGCCCTGCGCAAGCGCCTGACCGATCTTGGTGCGGATCAGATGCTGAAGCTCTCTGTGCCAGAGAGTGAGGCCTATCTGGCCGCCGAGGTGGCGCGCTGGGAACGCCTGCTGAAGCGCTGAGTGATGCCCGAGCCCTTGCCTGAAGCCATCGCCGCCGGGCTTATCGCCATGGGGCTGCTCGCCCCCGGCCAGACAGCGCAGGGTGAAGCGCTGGCGGGCGGCGTTTCGTCCGATATCTGGCACCTCACACTGCCCGATGGGCAGGCGATTTGCGTCAAGCGCGCTTTGCCCAAGCTGAAGGTCGCGGCCGATTGGCGTGCGCCGGTGGTACGCAACATCTATGAAGCGCGCTGGCTGAAGGAGGCTGATCGCGCTTTGCCCGGCGCCGTGCCGAAACTGCTCGGCCAGGATGAGGCGACGGGTGCGCTCGCCATGGAATTCCTTTCGCCAGCGGATCACCCGGTCTGGAAAGCGCAGCTGCGCGATGGCCATGCGGATGTGGGTTTTGCGGGTGAGGTCGGGCGGCGCATTGCCGCCATCCATGCCCATGCCGCCGCGACTCCCGGCTTGGCGGAAGCCTTCCCCACCGATGAGATTTTCCACGCCATTCGGCTGGAGCCTTATCTGCTGGCGACCGCGCGCGCGCATCCGGATTTGGCGGTGGTGCTGGAGGATATTGCGGCGGTCACCGCACGCAGCAAGCGCACCTTGGTGCATGGCGATGTCAGCCCAAAAAATATACTGTGCGGCCCATCCGGCCCGGTATTTCTGGATGCGGAATGCGCCTGGTGGGGCGACCCCGCTTTCGATCTTGCCTTTTGCCTCAATCATCTTTTGCTGAAATGCCTATGGACACCGCGCGCCGCCGCCGGCTTCATGGCTTGCTTCGAAGTGTTGGCGGCGCGTTATCTGGCAGGCATCACCTGGGAAGCGGCGGATGCGCTGGAAGCGCGCGCGGCGCGGCTACTGCCGGGGCTTTTCCTCGCGCGGGTGGACGGCAAAAGCCCAGTCGAATACCTGACCGAAGAACATGACAAAAACCGCGTGCGCCGTGTGGCGCGCGCCTTATTGACCAAGCCCGCGGATCGCCTGATGGCGGTGCGCGCGGCCTGGGGGGAAGAAATCGGCG
>JBDKIR010000079.1:0-6006 GCA_039797035.1 Pseudomonadota bacterium
ATGGGCTTGGCTTCAGCGGTATCATTCCCGCTTATGTGTTGACGCTCCGCGCGCTGTTTCCTGCTTCAGAAGCGCATTGGCGCGTGCCGTCCCTGCTGTTTCTCAGCCTCTCCGGCATGGCCGCCGGGGCTTGGCTTGCGGGTTATATCTATGATTGGCTTGGTTTTTACGCCGCCGCCTGGTGGGTCGGTATCGGCTTCAACCTGGTGCAATTCGTGCTGATTCTGTTTCTGTTGCAGCGCTGGCGGCGCAGCCGCGCATTGGCGTGACGCATCCTGGTTTACGGTTCTGGCCGCGGCGTCTAGCATCCGCCCAGCTTTGATATCCAACGGGAGGATTCCATGCTGAAACGCAAACATTTGCTCGCTGCCGTCGCTGCTTTTGGGTTGGCAATGCCGGGTATCGCCGCCGCCCAAGCACCACAATTCTTCCGTATCGGTACGGGTAGTGCGGGCGGCACTTATTATCCCGTTGGTGGCATTATCGCCAACGCCATTTCCTGCCCACCCGGCGCGCCTTGTGGCCAAGCTGGCGGCACGGCGGGCGTGCCCGGTATGGTCGCGGTGGCGCAGGCCACACAAGGTTCTGTGCAGAATGTCGCCATGGTGCAGGCAGGCAATGCGGAAGCGGGCTTCACGCAATCCGATGTCTCCCACTGGGCCTTTACGGCAACTGGCCTGTTCGAAGGCAGGCCCAAGACGGATCGCATCCGCTTTGTTGGGCATTTGTTTCCAGAACATATCCATGCCGCTGTCCGCCGCGACAGCCCCATCCGCAATTTTGAGGATTTGCGCGGCAAGCGCGTAGCGATTGGGCTTCAAGCTTCAGGAGCACGCATCGGGTCTGAACTGATCCTGGCAGCCTATGGGCTGAATGCGGGGCGGGAATACACCGCGGAATATTTGAACCAGGCCCAAGGCACAGAACGGATGCAAGACCGCGGTCTTGATGCAACCATTACCGTGGTGGGTTATCCGGCGGCAGCGTTCACGGAATTCTGCAGCCGCAGCGGTTGCCGCTTTCTGCCCATCCCGCCCGCACAAGCAACGCGCGTGATTGAACGCGCCCCCTTCTATGGTCAAGGCATCATCCCCCGGAGCGCCTATGAAGGCCTGGAAGCCGATGTACCGACCCTGACGGTAGGTGCCGTGCTGGTGGTGCGTGACAGCCTGCCGGATGAACTGGTCTATAACGTCACGCGTTCTCTCTGGTCTGATGTGACGCGCGGGCTTCTTGATCGTGGGCACGCCAAGGGCCGCGAGATTGTCAAGGAAAACGCATTGCAAGGACGTGGTGTTGTGCCGTTCCATCCGGGGGCTGAACGCTTCTATCGCGAAGCCGGAATTCTGCGCTGAACAAAGGGTAATTGGCCGTGACCGTAAAGCATGAAGGCGGCGCGGCCGCCCAAACCAAGCTCGACCTCGATGCCGCGGCCGAGCTTGAAAAGAAATATGACAGCGAAATGCAGTTCCGGAACCTGTCGGGCTTCGCCGCCCGGCTGGTGCCGGCGCTGCTCGTCGCACTTTCGATTTTTCACTATTACACTGCCGGTTTCGGAATCCTGACCGAGCATTGGCATAAGGCGATCCATGTCGCTGCCGTCCTTGGTCTGATTTTCCTGATGTTTCCCACCAAGCGTAATTTCGGCCCCACACTTGGCGGCATCCCGATTTACGATTGGGCCTTTGCGTTACTCGTTGCCGGCGCCTGTCTATACCTACCACTTATCTTTGACGAACTTACTTTCCGTATCGGCATGCCCAATACCGCCGATATGGTGATGGGCACCATTATGGTGGCGCTGCTGCTGGAAGCGACACGTCGCGCCATGGGCTGGGTGCTGCCAGCCATCGTCATTGTATTCATTCTCTATGGGCTTTACGGCAATATACTTACCGGCGTGCTCGCGCATCCCGGCGCGAGTTGGGAAGGCTTCATCAGCCATGTGTATCTGACGCAGGAAGGCATTTTTGGCATTCCCGTAAAGGTAGTGGCGACTTTCGTTTTTCATTTCGTGTTGTTTGGCGTCCTTGCCACGCGCATGGGGCTTGGCCAGTTCTTCATCGATCTCGCCGCAATCGCGGCGGGGCGCTACCCAGGCGGGCCGGCCAAGGTTGCCGTAGTGTCTTCTGCCATGTTCGGCACCATCAGCGGGTCTTCCATCGCGAATACTGTCACCACGGGATCACTTACCATCCCGGCCATGAAGCGCATTGGCTATAAGCCGCATTTCGCTGGCGCGGTGGAGGCAGCGGCAAGTGCAGGCGGGCAAATCACCCCACCAATCATGGGGGCTGCGGCCTTTGTGATGATTGAATTCCTCAATATCCCCCTGACAACCCTGCTGATTGCCGCTGCGATTCCGGCCTTCATGCATTTCTGGGGTGTCTTTGTGCAGGTGCATTTCGAAGCCAAGAGGCTCGGCCTGCGCGGTATGCCGGAATCCGAAATTCCGAAGCTTTGGCCAACCATCAAGAATGGCTGGCCCACTGTTATTCCCCTGGTCTTGCTGGTTGGTGTCATCATTGAAGGCTTCACGCCTTATCTTGCGGCCTTCACCGGCATCACCGCCTGCATTGTGGTCGGTTTTCTCAATCCGCGCCAACGCCTGACGCTGCGCGATTTATGGGACGCCTTCGATCTTGGGTCCCGTTATGCGTTGGCGGTCGGCGCCGCTGCGGCGGCGGTTGGCATTGTTGTTGGCGTCGTTACACTCACCGGTGCCGGCTTTCGCATTTCCTTTGTGGTCACTCAGGCGGCGACGCAAACAGCGGAATTCTTCAGGCCGATTGTTGAAATACTGCCCGCCAGCATGGCGTCCATGCAGGGGCTGACACTGTTCCTGACGCTGGTGTTTGTGGCGCTTGTTTGCATCGCCATGGGCTGCGGTATTCCAACCACCGCGCTTTATATCGTACTGGCAGCAATTGCCGCGCCTGCGGTGCAGCAGCTTGGCGTACCACCGCTGGCTGCGCATCTTTTCATTCTCTATTATGGGATTCTGGCTGACCTTACGCCGCCTGTCTGCGTCGCGGCCTATGCTGCGGCTGGTATTGCGGGATCCAATCCCTTCCGCACCGGGCTCACCGCCTTTCGGTTGGGTATGGCCAAAGCAACCGTTCCTTTTGTTTTTGCCTATTCACCCGCCATGCTGATCATGGTGGACAGCTTCACCTGGGGCGATTTCCTTTTTACCACCATCAGCTGCGCGATCGGCGTACTCGTCCTTGGAATTGGCATGACAGGCTATGCCTTCACACATATTGGCGCCGCTTCAAAGGTTATCCTGGTGATTTCGGCGCTGTTCATGATTTCACCCAATGTGCCAATGACCTTGGCTGGGGTCGTGATAGCTCTGCCGGTGCTATTTCTGAACTGGCGCCGCGCACAAACCGTGACGCCCAGTTGATCAATCCGGTTCTGTCAATGCGGCGCGGAGCTTGGCCATAAGCCTTTCCCGCGCTGCATCATCCGCAGCCTTTTCGGTCGCATTTTCAATCGCCAGCATCAGTGCCGCACGCTGATTATGCCAATCCGGCAGCACGGCCTTGGCCGGGTCAGCACGCCGCGGCTTGGTGTCTTGCGGGATGGGCCGCGCCGCTTTGGGCAAAGACCAGCGATCATCCAGCATGGGCATTACAACCTGATCCGCCGCCGCAATCCCTTGGGTGATCAGGCGCTGGCTGAGTGCCGCCATGGCCGCTTCTTCGCCATGCACCAGGAAAACCCCACCCGCCACCTTGCCGCGCGCGGCCAACCAGCGCGCCAATTCACTGGCATCGGCATGGCCGGAAAAATCGCGTATTTCCGTGATCTGCGCCGCCACGCGAATGGTTTCACCTTGAATGCGCACCTCTGGCCGACCTTCCTGCAACAAGCGCCCCAGCGTGCCTGCCGCCTGATACCCGGTCAGCATCACCGTCGCCTCAGGGTTCCACAACCAACGCTTGAGATGATGGCGAATACGCCCGGCATCACACATGCCAGACCCGGCAATGATGATGTGGAAGCCTTCAATATCGGCGATACGCCGGCTTTCCTCACCGCTTTCGGTGAAGCGGATCAAGGGGGATCGCAAGGCGCGGCGAATGGATGTGCCGTTTTCCAGCGCATCAGCATGTTGCAGGAACACATCGGTAGCACGAATGGCAAGCGGGCTATCCATGATGATGGGCGCCTGCGGAATGGCGCCCGATTGCATCAAACTTACCAGGTCCCAGCAAAGTTCCTGCGTGCGTTCCACGGCAAAGGCCGGAATCAACAAGGCGCCCTGCGGCTTGGCGGCGGCCTTCACAATGGCGCTTAACTTCTCCCGCCGGGCCGCGTGATCGACACAGGGCTTATCCTCATCACCATAAGTGCTTTCCAGAAACACGTGATCCATCGCCTGCGGCGCTTCGGATTCATGGTGAAAGACCGAACAATCCGGGCCGAGATCACCTGAAACCAGCACGCGCAGCGTCTCACCCCCATCATTGGCGCATTCGATTTCGATCGAGGCCGAACCCAGCATATGGCCGGCATTCCACCAGCGTGCGCGCACGCCTGGCAAAGCTTCCACCCAGCGGCCAAGGGGGGTCGTGCGGAAAGCTTTGATCGTCGCAGCCCCATCCTCTGCCGTATAAATCGGCTGCACCGGATCGCGCCCACGGTGACGGTTGCGGCGATTGAGTTGCGCGACTTCCATTTCCTGCACATGGCCGGAATCCGGCAACATCACGGCGCAGAGATCCGCCGTGGCGGGCGTGCTGTGAATGGCGCCGCGAAACCCTTCGGCCTTCAGCTTTGGCAGCAGGCCGGAATGGTCGATATGGGCATGGGTCAATAATACCGCATCAATGCTGCGCGGATCGAAGGGGAAGGCTTCCCAATTCAACGCCTTCAGAGTTTTCGGGCCCTGAAACAGGCCACAATCCACCAGAAACCGCGCCCGCCCCGTATCAAACAGCAGGCAATAGCCGGTGACAGTCCGTGCCGCCCCGCAAACGCGTACTGAAACTGTCATTCTGTCGCCCCTTATGGATTTGCCCCATCAAGTCTAGCGCGCCCGCGCTTCAACCCGACACTCAAATGTGATGCAGTCCACCCACGGCCCCCGAACGCGGTCGAGACACCGCTGACAACACCCCTCGCAAGCCCCTGATTCCCGGCTGGAAGCGCCCCGCAGATGGCACCACCCTAAGCGCTGTCGAAACTTGATCTTGCGCATCATTGGCCAAGGCCTGGGCATTTGGGCCCAACCCCGCGCGAATTTGTCTTGATCCAGCGCAATAAGAGAGGGAAACTATTTTCCATCGCGCCAAACGGTCTTAAAAGGCGCTGCGAAGGCAAAGCGACAAGGCAAAGCAGCAAAGCAGGCAACAATGAACCCGCTGGATGTCACACGATCCTTGATGGACGGCATGGGGGCCGAGGCGGAAATCTGCATGAAATGCGGATCGCGCTCTGTGGGCCTATGCGCGCCCCTGGATGTTGCGGCCCTGGATGATATGGCAAGCGACAGCGAAAGGGTTTCGCTGGAACCGCGCAGCCCGATTTTCCACCAAGGCGACCCGGCGCAATATGTCTATACCCTGACCGAAGGCATGGCGCGGCTGATGCGTGTTTTGCCGGATGGGCGCCAGGCCGCCATCGGCTTTCGCTTTGCCGGTGATATCATGGGCTTCACGCCAGATGCGGAACACGCTTTTGGCGCTGAAATGCTGACCCATGGCAAGATCTGCCGTATGGAACGGCGCCGACTGGAACAGCTGTTCCGCCGCTATCCCGTGCTGGAACGCCGCTTTCTGGACCTTTGCGCGCGGGAATTGGCGGCAAGCCAAGATCACATCATGGCCCTGGGACGCTTCACGGCGGAAGAACGCGTCGCGGCCTTTCTGCTTTCACTGGTGGAAGCGCAGGAAAAGCGCGGCCAGCAGGGCCCGGTATTTGGCCTGCACGCGACACGCGCGGATATCGGCGAATTCCTGGGCCTCACGCTTGAAACCGTAAGCCGCGCCATTTCCG
>JBDKIR010000080.1:0-4761 GCA_039797035.1 Pseudomonadota bacterium
TCAGGTGTCCCCTGCTACCCGGTGGCGACCGATAGCGGGCGGCTTTGGGGGCGGCGCGCTTTTCGCAAAAAACCCGGCGTCATTTCAATTTCCATCCTGCCCGCCCTGCCCATGGGCCTGACGCGCAAGGAATTCATGACCGCCTTGCAGAACGCGGTGGAGGATGAGACCGCGCGCCTGATCGCGGCGGCGGATGCTGTGGATAAGTCTGGGGAATAGGCTTGCTTTTGGGCTGCCATAGCACCTCAGCCACAGCGTCTAATATATTGAAAAAAATATCTTTTTACCCAAAGCCAAAACCGTGGGGATAATTCCCCCGTCAGTCGCGACGGATCAGCGCGGCAATCGCCTCCAGCCCCTGATCGCGCACGCCCATTTGCCCCAGATGGTCGATGGTATTGAACAGGTATTCGCGGTTCGGCCCCATTTGCCCATGGCCCACACTGATGGCTGAGGCCAGGATCTCGGCCGGCTGCTTGCCGCAATAAAGTCGGCAGGCACGATTGGCGATATAGGTAACCGCAGGCACGCGGCGCTGCGTATCCAACAAATACACCGGCACCATGCGCCGGCGATAGACAACCTCTGCCCCATCGGGCAATTCGCGCGCGTCCAAATAGGCCAGGGTTTCCGCTGCCTGGTGCCCGGCAACCCGAAACACCACCCCGCGACAGGCACCGCCACGATCCAGGCCCAGCACCAAGCCTGGGCTTTCCGGCGTGCCGCGATAGCGATGGCTCCAGAGGCAAAAGCGGCGATGGAAACCGCGCAACAGGGCGGGATGGCGCGACACATGCGCAAAGCCCGGCCGCCAGATCAGCGACCCATAGGCAAAGACATAGAAATCGCCGTCGGCGGCAAGCAGCGCGTCAGTATCACATCTCATGGCGGGCTCATTCGCACTCGGCTATATCCAGCATCAACATGATCGCCAAGCCGCCACAACCACCCAAACCACCGTTTCTCGGACGCTTTCTGTTTGGCGGCGTGGTGCTGTTGCTGGCGCTGATCGCGGGCCATAGCCTGTTATGGCGCTGGAGTGCTGGCGCCTTGGCGGAAGGCTTCACCGATTGGGTGGCGCAGCGCCGGGTGGAAGGCTGGACCATCCGCCATGAAACCCCGGAACGTGGCGGTTGGCCTTTCACGGCCAAGCTTTCCATCCCGCAGCTCCAGATTGATGCGCCAAGCGATGGCAATTGGTCAGAAGGCCTTGGCTGGGATGTGGCGGCGTTGGAATTGGCGGTGCCGCTACCCTGGCCGGATGCGCTGCGTGCGGAGGCCAAGGGGGCGCAGCGGCTACGTCTTGGTGGCGCCAGCATTCCCTACCAGGCGGGCCGTTTGAGCATGGTATTGCCGCTGCAGGCCGGGCAAGCGCCCAACCGCGCCAATGCGCTGCTGCAGGATTTGCGAGCCGAGACGGCTGAAGGCGTCATGACGCTCCGGCAATTCGGGCTGAATGCCCTTTGGCAGATGCAGGCGAGTGATACGGAAGCGGCACTGGCGCTGCAATTCACCGCTGAGGACGCTGCCTTGCCCAGCGCCTGGTTCACCCCGGCTGCCCTGGCAGCCCTGGGCCCGCGCATCGCGCGCCTGGAATTCGATGGCGCCAGCAGCGGCCCCATCTCGCCCGTGGGTGGCCTGGTGCAAAGGCTGGATGGCTGGCGCGCGGCCGGGGGCAGCATCACGCTCAATCAATTGCGGCTGCGCTGGGGGGAAGTGGATACGGGGCTGCGCATGGCATTGCGGCTTGACCAAGCCTTGCAGCCCATGGCGACCGGCGTGCTTGTCATCACCAATCCGAATGCCACGCTGGAAAGCCTGGCGCGGCTTGGCGCGATCAATCGACGTTCGCTGGATTCCGCCAAATTCGCCCTGGCGCTAATGACACGCCGCCCCGAAGATGGCAGCGCGCCCTTGGCGGAATTACCGGCCACCTATCAGTCCGGTACGCTGACGCTGGCGCAAATGCCGCTGCTGCGGTTGCCGCCTATCGCCTGGCCAGCACGCTGACGCGGCGTCAGACCGGGGCAGCATCCACAATCTGAAAACTGGCGCTGACGTCACCATTCCAGGAATCCGCGCGCAAATGCCCGCAGAGATGGAGCGGCGTGCGATCCGGGGACAGCAAGGCTTCCGCCAAGGGCCCATCCTTTGCGCGGAAGCAAATGGTCTTGAGCCGCCCACCACCTTCCCCTTCGACAAAGGCGCGGATGGTTGCCCCTTCCTTGCCGATGCGATCCGCCTTCACCACCCGCGCACGCGACAGGGCGAAGATCGGTTCCTCATTCCCGGCGCCGAAGGGCGCAAGGCGCGTGATATCCTTGGCAAGTGCGGTGGTCGCCGCCGCAACCGTAAGCGTGCCTTCCACCAGCAGATCCGCAGCACTTGGCAGGCTCGCGGCATGGGCCAGACGTTCTTCCAGAAAGGCGTGGAAGGCGGGCGCTTTTTCGGCGCGGAAGGAAAACCCCGCCGCCATGGCATGCCCACCGCCGGTTTCCAGCAAGCCCAGATCCCGCGCGGCGATGATGGCGCCACCAAGATCAATCCCGGTCACGGATCGGCCTGATCCCTTGGCAATGCCGCCCGCTATACCCGCCACACAGGCCGGCCGATTGAATTTTTCCTTGATGCGGCCAGCAACAATGCCAACAACACCAGGGTGCCACCCCTCCGCCGCCACCAGCAGCACGGCATGGCCCTGAGCCACCTGCGCTTCCGCCATGGCGAGCGCAGCACCCAGCATATCGCCTTCCACTTCCTGCCGGCGCTTATTCACCTCATCCAGTTTTTCCGCCATGGCGCGCGCTTCAATCGCATCTTCCGTGAGCAAAAGGCGCAACCCCAAATCCGCTTCCGCGATGCGGCCAGAGGCATTGATGCGTGGGCCGAGCATGAAGCCAAGCGTATGTGCATTCGGCGCATCCTTGGCGCCCGCGACATCGAGCAATGCCGCAAGGCCGATGCGTTCACGCTTGCCCAAGACCTTCAAGCCTTGCGCGACCAGCGCACGATTGAACCCCGTGAGCGGCATGACATCACACACCGTGGCCAGTGCCACGATATCAAGCAATGCCAGCAGATCAGGTTCCTTCCGGCGGGTGAACCAGCCGGCACGGCGCAGCACGCGCAGGCTTGCCGCCGCAGTCAGGAAACATACGGCCGCAGCGCAGATATGGCGCAGACCCGAAGGGCAATCCAGGCGATTGGGATTGACCACCGCCAGAATGCGCGGCAGCGGGCCTTCGGCCTTGTGGTGATCCAGCACGACAACATCCGCGCGCCCATCAGCTGCCGCCAGCGCCATGGAAGCGGCAATGCCGCAATCCACACAGATGATCAGCGATGCCCCGGCATCGCATAAGGCGGCAATCGCCGGCGCATTCGGCCCATAGCCTTCCTTGATGCGATCAGGCACATAAGGGGTCACTTGGCAGCCAAGGTCGCGCAGGAAGCGCGCCATCAGCGCACCCGCGCAGGCGCCATCGACATCATAATCACCAAATACCGCGACATGTTCGCCGCTGCGTACCGCCACCGCAATGCGATCCGCCGCCGCATCCATATCCGCGAGGCGTGAGGGATCCGGCATCAAGGCGCGCAGCGTCGGTTCCAGAAAATCCATTGCGGCATCAAGCCCAATGCCGCGCGCGGCCAAAAGCCGCCCGACAATTTCCGGCACATCCAGGCGCTGGGCGATGCCAAGGCCAATGCGCGCATCGCCCGCGCGCCATTGCCAGCTGCGCCCGGTCAGGCTGCGCGCGACGCCAAGGACTGGCCCGGTCAGCGCGCTATCATCCATCAAAGGCGCGCGCCCCGTTCAGGCGATGAAAGCGCTGGGCTTGCGCGCGAAATTATGGTGCCCTTCCACATAGCGCACCGTGCCGGATTTGGACCGCATGACGATGGAATGCGTATAGGCCCCACCGGCAAAACGCCGCACGCCGCGCAGCATGGCGCCGCTGGTGACACCCGTGGCGGCAAACATCACATCGCCCTTGGCCATTTCCTCAACGCTGTATTTGCGGTTGGGATCGGTAATGCCCATGGCACGCGCGCGCGCGATCTGTTCTTCATTTTCGAACATCAGCCGGCCTTGCATCTGCCCACCAATGCAACGCAGCGCCGCTGCCGCCAGCACGCCTTCCGGCGCACCGCCCGAGCCCATGTAGATATCCACCCCCGCTTCGGGTTGGCTGACCGCAATCACGCCCGAAACATCGCCATCACCCAAAAGCATAATGCGCGCACCGGCAGCGCGGCAGGCGCGGATCATTTCCTTATGCCGGTCGCGGTCCAGCGTGCAGACCATCAAATCGCCAATGTCGCATTTCTTGGCGCGCGCCAATTCGCGGAGGTTTTCCTCAGGCTTCGCATCCAGATCGACAATGCCTTCCGGCAGCCCAGGCCCGATTGCGAGCTTATCCATGTAGATATCAGGCGCATGCAAAAAGCCGCCCTTTTCCGCGAGCGCCACGGTCGCAATCGCATTCGGCCCGCCCTTGGCGGTAATGGAAGTGCCTTCCAGCGGATCAACCGCGATATCCACTTCCGGCCCGCCGCCGGTCTTGGCGTAAAGCCCGACCTTTTCGCCGATATAGAGCATCGGCGCCTCATCCATCTCACCCTCGCCGATCACCACCGTGCCGGTGATGGCGACCGTATCAAACGCCTTGCGCATGGCTTCCACCGCCGCGCCATCAGCCGCATTCTTGTCGCCCCGGCCAATCCAGCGGGAAGCAGCGAGTGCCGCCGCTTCCGTCA
>JBDKIR010000081.1:0-6223 GCA_039797035.1 Pseudomonadota bacterium
GTGTGCTGGACATGGCGCTTTGGGACGCGGCGGCCAAGCTTGAAGGCGTGCCGCTGTGGCGCCTGCTCGCGGATCGGTATCGCGGCGGGAAGGCCGATGACAGTGCCTGGGTCTATGCTGCCGGCGGCTATTACTATCCCGGCAAAGGCGTGGATGCCTTGGTCGAGGAAATGAAGCGCTACCTCGGCATGGGTTACACCACCGTGAAAATGAAAATCGGTGGCGCGCCGGGCACCTCGGTCAAGGATGCGCTCACGGAAGATCTGGCGCGCATTGAAGCGGTGGTGAAATTGCTGGGCGGTGATGGATCGCGCCTCGCGGTGGATGTGAATGGTCGCTTTGGCCTGCATGCGGCGCTGACCTATGGCGCGGCGCTGCAACCCTTCGGTCTGCGTTGGTATGAAGAACCGCTCGATCCGCTGGATTATGCAACCCATGCGGCGCTGGCTGAACAATATATGCCGCCAATCGCCACCGGCGAGAATCTGTTTTCCATGCTGGATGCGCGCAACCTGATCCGCCATGGCGGGTTGCGCCCGGATCGGGACATTCTGCAATTCGATCCCGCGCTGTCCTACGGGTTGGTCGAATATCTGCGCACGCTGGATATGCTGGTGCGCCATGGCTGGTCACCCCGGCGTTGCGTGCCGCATGGCGGGCATCAATTCGCGCTGAATATCGCGGTTGGCCTTGGGCTTGGCGGCAATGAAAGCTACCCGGAGGTTTTCGCGCCCTTTGGTGGTTTCGCCGATACCACGCCGGTGGTGGATGGCCGGATCAAAATGCCCGACATCCCGGGCATTGGGTTTGAGGCGAAATCGGCACTTTGGGCAGTGCTGAAGGATTTGTAGCCCAAAGCCTTCAACCCTTGCGGATGATGATCAGGCTATTATCGCCCAAGGGAAGATTCGGACGCAGCATGGTGATATATTCAACGATATAGCCCGTGCTGCCGAAGAAGCCCTTGTAGCGTAGAAGATCGCTTGGTGAGACATCTTCGATCACGTAAATCCCATGTTCCGCCAGATGTTGGATGGAATGGGTGAAAAGGCAGCTGCCAGCTTCAAAAGCATGCAGGCCGTCATCCAGCATGAAATCAAAACCCGTATCGCCGATATGCTGCCAGAAGGCGGCAATCGCCGCAGGATCGCGCTGATCCATGTAATGCGTTCTGATCCGGTCTTCGGCAAACAGGATGTCGCGGTCAATATCGGCGCCATAGATCAGCGCATTCGGGAAATAATCCCGCCATACGCGCAGTGATGCGCCGGGCTGCCCCTGGCTGCCCATGCTGGAAGCCAGGCGCGGGTTATTGGTGCCAAGGCCGCATTCAAAAACCTTTCGGATGCTCTGGCGGCAATGCCCGAAAAGGCGTTCATAATGATCTGCATAATTATGCGCAGGCCAGGGATAGGGGTGGCCTTCCCGCTTCAAAGACCCTTTGTCGGAACCGTAATGATCACAAAGCCCAGAGAGCAAGGATCGCGGATTTTGGGCGTAATAGGTGGTGGCGCGACAGCCCAACCCCGCATTGAGCATTTCGACGAATTGCCCAAAATTCATCGGCTTTGCCGGATTTTCCAAGTCGGTGTCCTTTTCGGTCATTTCATGCCGCGTCGCTTGGCATCCTGGACCGGTGCCCGGGCGCAGGGCCCGAATGCATGCGCCTTTTGCGCGAAGAATGCTTATCATATCACATTGTTTAACCGGAGATAATGGCATGGACGGTTTATTCCCCCTGCTTTTGGCGTCCGCCTTCTGGATCGCCACGCATAATGGCTTGACCGGCAGGGATATCAGGCCCCGCCTGATTGGCCGCTTGGGCGAGAATGGCTTTCGCATTGGCTATTCAATCCTCTCTGTGCTCGCGCTGGTGATGCTGGCGCGGGCCTGGGAAGGCGCAGCTGCCATGCCGCTTTGGCCCGCGCCCGCCTGGCTGCGCCTGATCCTGGCCGCGGTCATGCTGCTGGCCTTTCTGTTCTTTGCTGCGGGCCTTTTGCGCAACCCGACGGCGGTGGGTGGCGAAGGTCTGGCCGGGCAGCAGATCCGCGGCATGCAGCGCATCACGCGCCACCCCATGCTCTGGTCTTTCGCGCTTTGGGCGCTGGTGCATGTCATCGGCAATGGCGATGTGGCGAGCCTGATCTTCTTTGGCACCTTTGCGCTGAGTGCCTTGCTTGGCATGCCTTCCATTGACCGCAAGCTTCTGGCGCGCAGCCCGGCCATGGCGGCGCGTCTGCGCGCGGAAACCTCCATCCTGCCCTTTGGCGCCATCCTTTCCGGGCGCAATCGGCTGGTACTATCCGAAATCGGCTGGCTTGCGCCGCTGCTCGCTGTCATCGGCTGGGCCGCGATGCTGCATTTCCATGCGCGCTTCTTCGGCGTGCCGGCGCTGCTGCCCTTCTGATCCATGCTTGCCCCAAGCCCGGCACGGGGGGTATTTCGCCTGCACGAGAATTGGAGTCCGCTTTGATGCAAGCCGCCCCCCTGCCGCGCCCCGTGATGCTGGTCATTCTGGATGGCTGGGGCTGGCGGGAAGAGATTGCCGATAATGCCGTACGCCAAGCCAAAACCCCAAGCTTTGACGCGCTTTGGGCCGCCTGCCCGCATGGCTTTCTGAAAACCTCCGGCCTCGATGTCGGGCTGCCGGAAGGGCAGATGGGCAATTCAGAGGTCGGGCACCTCAATATCGGTGCCGGGCGCGTCGTGATGCAGGATTTGCCGCGCATCGATGCCGCCATCGCGGATGGATCCTTCGCGCAATTGCCTGCGCTCACGGGGCTGATCGCGAAGCTGAAAGCCTCTGGCGGCACCTGTCATCTGATGGGGCTGCTGTCACCGGGCGGGGTGCATGCGCATCAGAACCACGCCGTGGCTTTGGCGAAATGGCTCTCAGGCGCTGGCATTCCGGTCGCCATTCATGGCTTCACCGATGGGCGGGATACGCCACCGCGCGCGGCACCCGAATATCTGAAGCGCTTCGAAGCCGATCTGGCCGGTGTTGCACATGTGCGTATCGCCACCATCATCGGGCGCTATTTCGCGATGGACCGCGACAAGCGCTGGGATCGTGTTTCGCAAGCCTATGCAGCGATGGTGGAAGCCAAGGGCGTCTCCGCGCCCTCCGCCGCAGCCGCCATCAGCGCTGCCCATGCCGCTGAGAAAACCGATGAATTCATCCCTGCCAGCGTGATCGGCGATTACGCCGGTATGAAGGATGGCGATGGCCTGCTCTGCTTCAATTTCCGCGCCGATCGCGCGCGCGAAATCCTCACCGCGCTGGTCGATCCCGGGTTCGACGGTTTTGCCCGCACCCGCCTACCGCGTTTGGCGGCCGCTGTCGGCCTCACGGAATATAGCGAGGCCTTGAACGCGCATCTCACCACCGCTTTCGCCCCGCAATCCATGGCCGATAAGCTTGGGGAAGTGGTCGCGCGCGCGGGGCTTAAGCAGTTGCGCATGGCGGAGACGGAAAAATACCCGCATGTCACCTTCTTCCTGAATGGCGGGGAAGAAGCGGTCTATCCCGGTGAGGATCGCATCATGGTGCCATCGCCCAAGGATGTCGCGACCTATGATCTGAAGCCGGAAATGTCGGCGCCGGAACTCACAGAAAAAGCCGTGGCGGCGATTGCCAGCCGCGCCTTTGATCTGATTGTGCTGAATTTCGCCAATGCCGATATGGTTGGTCATACGGGCAGCCTTGCCGCCGCCACGCAAGCGGTGGAAGCGGTGGATGCCGGGCTTGGGCGCATCGCCGCGGCACTGCGTGACGTGGGCGGTTGCCTGCTTGTCACCGCCGATCATGGCAATGCCGAATTGATGAAAGACCCCGCAACGGGCGGGCCGCACACCGCGCATACCACCAATGTCGTGCCGGCCATTCTGATGAATGGCCCGAAAGGGGCTGCGCTGAAGGATGGGCGTCTTGCGGATATTGCGCCAACGCTGCTTGCCTTGCTTGGCCTGCCACAGCCCAGCGCGATGACAGGTTCCTCGCTGCTTGGTTAAGGCGCGGCTCGCCCTTTGTTGCTTCCTCTGGGCCCTGCCCGGGCTCGCGCTCGGCCAAGCATCGCGTGAGGCGCTGGAAGATGCCCGCCGTACTTCCGCCAGCAGTCGCGCGGCGGCAGAGGCAGCGGCGCGTGAAGCAGAAGCGGCCGCTGCCGAGGAACGCGGCCTGGCGCAGCAGCGCGTGGCCATGGCAGCGCGGGTGCAACAGGCCGAACGCATCCTGATCCAGGCCGAAGCGCGCCGTCAGGCAGCCGATGCGGTCGCAGCGCAGGCTTTTCGTTTGGCGGCGGATAAAACCGCGAACCTCGCGCCCATGATGCCGGCGATGCGCCGGCTTGCGTTATGGCCGGCGGAAACCTTGCTCGCGGTCCCTGCCCCTCCAGCGGAATCGCTCCGTGGCCTTCTGGTGCTGCAAAGCCTTGCGCGGCAGATCCGCGCCGAGGCCGAGGAAATGCGCCAAGCCAATGCAACAGCCGAACGCCAGGCGCGCATTGCCGCGACCGAAGCCGCCCTGGTGGCGGCGGCGCAGCGCGATTGGCAACGCGCGGCAGAAGCGCTGGATGAGGAAATCGCCGCGACCCGCGCCCGCGAAAGTGAAGCCCGTGCCTATGAAAAGGCCGAAGCGCGCGTCGCACAGGAAGCCCTGGCCCGGGCGCAGGATTTGGCTGAGGTGCTGACAGCGCTGGAACGCGAACAGGCGCGGCTTGCCGCCCTGGCGGAAGCGCGCGCGCGGCAGGAAGCCGCCGCACGCGCGCGCGATGATCGGCGCCGGCCGCGCGCCCCCCTGCCCGTGGAAGACCCGCCCGTAGCGACAGTACCGCAGCCACCGCCCAGCCTGGTGAATGGCCGCATCAGTATTGCCTTTGGGCAACGTGGCGAAGCCGGACCGGCCCGGGGCATCACCTTCGCCACCGCCAGCGCCGCCCGGGTGGTCAGCCCCTGCCACGGTCGCGTGGTTTTTGCCGGGCCGTTCCGCCGCTTTGGGCAGGTGGTGATCCTGGAATGCGGGCCTGGGCTCCATGCCGTGCTGGCGGGTTTCGATACGCTGGATACCGAAGCCGGTGCTGTGCTGATGCCCGGTGAAGCGCTCGGCCGATTGGGCACCAGCCCGAGCGGCGGAAGCCTTTATGTGGAACTCCGCCGACTGGGCCAAATGCTCGACCCCGAACCCTGGCTTGCCGAACCGAAATAAGCCCGTGATGGGGCGTGGCTGATTATTCGGGCAGGATTTGCGCCACGGGCCCATCGGCGATGATACGCCCGGCATCAATCTTGATGGCGCGTGTGCACCATTGCCGCACGATATTCATATCATGCGTGGCAATGACCAGAATATCCGCCCCCGTCACCAGCTTCGCCAGGCGTGCTTCCGCCTTGGCCATGAAATCCGCATCACCGGCCAGGAACCATTCATCCATCAACAGGATTTCCGGCGTGATCGCCGTGGCCATGGCGAAGGAAAGGCGCACATTCATGCCGGCGGAATAGCCGCGTATCGGCAAATCAATGAATTCGCCAAGGCCGGAAAATTGCGCCACCTCATCGGCCAATTGGCGCCCTTCGCGTTCCGACATCCCGCGATACAGCCCACGCAGCACGATATTCTCACGCCCGGTCAGAAGCGGGTTCATGCCCGCGCCAGGATCGATCAAGGACCCGATTGAGCCTTCCACCAGCAAGCGCCCGGCCACGGGTTCATAAATGCCGGCGATGGTGCGCAGCAGCGTGGTCTTGCCCGCGCCGTTGGAACCGATCAACGCCACCCGTTCACCCTTGCCGATGGTGAAATTGAGATCAGAGAGCGCCGCGACCACAACGCGGCTTTCCGTATCGCGCTTCACGCGGCGGGAAGCACCATCGAAGAAGCGCTTCTTCAGGGAGCGTGCATTATGATGATACAAGGGAAATTCGACGGACAGGCCGGATGCTTCGATGCGAGGCATGTGCTTACACCCAGAACGCAATGCGGCCGCGGAAGCGGGTGAAGAAGGCCTGCGCCACGATCCAGAGGAACCCCGTATAGATCACGGCGGCAATCCAGGTCAGTGGATTGAGCGGACGGTTCAACAACGGCGCCCGCATGGTTTCCATGATGACGTAGAAGGGGTTCAGCGTCAGCAATATTTCCTTGTCGCCCAATTGCTCCGGCATCCAGATGATCGGCGTGATGAAGAACATCAATTGCAGCAGCGATGCGATGATTGGCGGAATG
>JBDKIR010000082.1:0-2951 GCA_039797035.1 Pseudomonadota bacterium
GCCCACTTTCTCCCGCGCCGCTTTGCCGGCCACCTGTTCCAGGGCGCTCAGGATTTTCGCAACCGTCAGGCTGCGGCCGGGCGGGTTGATGCCGCGGTCCAAGCCCAGCGGCGCGGTATCCATCGCCGCCGCGTGCAAGAACCATTCAATCGTGGCGCGGGGCGAGCAAATCCACACCGCGAAATCATCCGGCACCGGACAATTCGTCTCAAGCCCCAATAGCGGTTCACGCACAATCGCGGAAACGAAGGAAGACGCGGCCTTATTGGGCCGGCCCGGGCGCACCATCACGGTTGGCAGGCGCAAATTCACCGCATCCAGGAAGCCACGGCGGGATGCGTCATGCAGCAGCAATTCGCCAATGGCCTTTTGTGCGCCATAGGAATTGGTCGGGATTTGCCGGCCATCATCCGGCACCACCGCATCCTGCCCACCGCCGAAGGACGCGACAGATGAGGTGAAAATCACGCGCGGCCTGGTGCCGAGCGCGCGGCAGGCGGCCAGCACCGCCAGCGTGCCATGCAGATTGACCTTCATGCCGAGGTCGAAATCCGCCTCCGCCGCAGCACTCACCACCGCCGCCAGGTGAAACACCACTTCCGTCCCTGCCGGGATGGCAGCGGCGACCGCGGCCGGGTCCGCCACATCGCCGCCCAGGCAGGTCACCGGAAAGGGCGCGGGCAGGCTGGCGGGTACATTGAGGTCGAATAGCGTCAGGCCCGTAATGGCCCGGCCACCCAACGCGCCATCCTTGGCAAGCCGCGCCGCCAATTTCCGCCCCAAAAAGCCCGCCCCGCCCAGAATGGTGATGCGCATGGTTTGACCCTCCCCGTTACAACGCAAGGTTTGGCGCGGGGCGCGGATGGGCGCAATATGGGGGCATGATCGAAAAGCGCCCTTTCCGTTATTTCCTGAACCGCAGCCATGGCGTGCCCGGCATCGCCGTACTGCCAGAATCCGGCTTTGCCCGCGCCAAGGCGGAAATCAGCACCTGGCCCGGCTATGCGCCAACTCCTCTGGTGTCGCTGGAAGCCATCGCCAAATCGGCGGGCATTGGGCGCCTGCATTACAAGGATGAAGCCACGCGCTTTGGCCTGGCGTCCTTCAAGGCACTCGGCGGCGCCTTTGCCGTCATGCGCGTCCTGCAAGCGGAACTCGCCAAGCGCGCGGTGACGCGTGAAGCCACCAGCGCCGATCTGATTGAAGGCCGCTACAAGGAAGCCACCAGCAAGATCACCGTCTGCTGCGCGACCGATGGCAATCATGGCCGGTCTGTCGCCTGGGGCGCGCAGCGTTTTGGCGCGGCCTGCGTGATCTTCGTGCATGAAACCGTGAGCCAAGGTCGCCGCGATGCCATCGCCAAATACGGCGCAGCCATTCGCGTGGTGCCGGGCAATTATGATGACGCGGTGCGCGAAGCGCAGAAACAGGCGGAAGCCAATGGCTGGTTCGTCGTCTCCGACACTTCCTATCCGGGATATACGGAAGTGCCGCGCGATGTGATGCAGGGCTATCGCGTCATGGCGGATGAAGCCGCAGATCAGATCGGCGAAGCGCCGACGCATGTGTTCATCCAAGGCGGTGTCGGCGGCGTGGCGGCCGCGGTTTCGGTGCAAATGCGCGCGCGCTTTGGCGCGGGTGTTAAGCTGATTGTCGCCGAACCCGACAAGGCCGATTGCCTGCTGGCGAGTGCGGAGGCTGGTCAGCCCGTCACGGTACCGGGTGATCTTGATACCCTGATGGCCGGGCTTGCCTGCGGTGAGCCTTCCTTGCTCGCCTGGCAGGAATTGGAACGCGGCGCCTTCGCCTTCATGTCGGTATCGGATGAAAGCGCGGTGGAATGCATGAAGTTGCTCGCGCAGCAGACACCGCCAATTGTCGCGGGTGAGAGCGCGGTGGCGGGCTTGGCGGCGCTATTGCTCGCGATGCAGGAACCCTATGCGCGCGCCGCCCTGGATCTTGGCCCGGATAGCCGCGTGCTGCTGTTTGGCACGGAAGGGGCGACCGATCCGGAAGTCTATGACAGGCTGGTGAAGGGCTGAGCGTGTCGCTCAGCCCGCGAGCAGCGCATCCAGCTTGCCGGCGCGATCCAAGGCGACAAGATCATCCGAACCGCCGATGGATTTTCCATTGATGAAAATCTGCGGCACGGTGGTGCGCCCGCCGGATTTCTCAATCGCGCGGCGTCGGGCGTCAGACCCGTGCGGCGCATCATATTCCTGAAAGGCAACGCCCTTTTTCTCGAGCAGCGCCTTGGCGCGGTCGCAATAGGGGCAAAAATAGGTGGTGTAGATTTCGATCTTGGCCATGCGCGCAAGATTGGCGTGATGTTGAGGCAGGTCAAGCGGCGCGCGAACGGGGATCAGGCACCCGTGCGGCTGCCAATACCTCCACCCGCGCAGCCCCCGCCGCCAGCAAGGCCCGTGCACAGGCTTCCGCCGTGGCGCCAGAGGTCATGACATCATCCACCAGCAAAACACGCTGGCCGGCCACCCGCGCCGGGCGGGCCACGCT
The DNA here is from genome assembly GCA_039797035.1 of Pseudomonadota bacterium. Classification (GTDB taxonomy): domain Bacteria; phylum Pseudomonadota; class Alphaproteobacteria; order Acetobacterales; family Acetobacteraceae; genus Neoroseomonas. Next base: position 2,515 of record JBDKIR010000082.1, read on the forward strand.
GAAAGCGTCCGCGACCAATGCCGCACGCTCAGCCGCGCCCTTATCGCCAAGCGGCACAGTGGCGCGCGTACGGCGCAGCACATCGGGCACCACCCGCCGTCCGGAAAGCCGGCCCAACCGTTGCGCCAAGAGTGCGGCCTGATCATAGCGCCGGGCGATCAAACGCCGCCAATGCACCGGTACGGGCACCAAAATATCCGCCGCCTGCAGCAGATCACCCCCTGCCCGCGCCATGAGGCGCGCCAGCGGTGCTGCCATTTCCGTGCGATCGGCATGCTTGAAGGGCAGGATCAGACGCTTCGCGCCCTCATCATAGCGCAAAGCCGCGCGGGCCACCGCGAAGCCCGGCGCCCGGGTCAGGCATGGGGTGCAGGACAAGGCCCCATCCGCGCCGCGCTCTGCCTCCCCCTCATGCGTGAAGGGCACGCCGCAGCGCG
>JBDKIR010000083.1:0-5480 GCA_039797035.1 Pseudomonadota bacterium
GCCCGCAATGGTGCCTTCCGCCACTTCACCCTTGAAGCGCTTGCGCCAGGGGCCGAAGCCATGGCGCCGTGCAATGGCATCCAACGCCATGAAGCCGATATTGTGGCGCTGACGCGCGTGTTCTGGCCCAGGATTGCCAAGGCCGACCCACAGCATCGGTGCGGCGTCGCGGGCAGTCACGGCGATGAAAACCTCAACGGATCCCGGCGGATGCGCAGGAAACCGATTTTTTAGGGATAGGCCAAGATCATGGCGCGGGGCCAAAGGCCACCGCGCCAGAACTTATCTGCCTTACTTCTTCTTGGCCGGCGCCTTGGCGGCGGCAGCAGCGGCGGGTGCCTTCTGCTTGGTCGCTTCCACCGGGCCCGGAGCAGCGGCAGGTGCGCTGTCATCAACCACGGTCGGCGCCGCGATGGACGCCACCATGAAGTCGCGGCCCGCGATCACTGGCTTGGTGCCGAATTGATCCTTCACCGCAGACCAACGCAGGCCCGCACCAATCTGCGCTTCCGCCAGATCCAGTTCGAACTTCTCGGGCACTGATTCCGGTTCGGCCAGCACTTCAATTTCGCGCCGCACGACGTTCAGGACGCCGCCCGCCTTGATGCCAGGGCAGGTTTCTTCGTGCAGGAAGGCCACCGGCACTTTCACGCGAATACGCGCACCTGGGGCCAGGCGCTGGAAATCCACATGCAGCGGGCGATCCGTCACAGGGTGGAATTGCACATCGCGCATCAGGCAGCGTTCCGTCGTGCCGCCCTTCACCACCACTTCATACAGGTGGGATTGCCAGCCGGCCTTGTGCAATTCCTTCATCACATCGCGCGGGTCGAGGGCAATCAATGCCGCTTCGCGCTTCGCGCCATAGATGACAGCGGGGACATGCCCCCCACGCCGAGTTGCGCGTGCCGCCCCCTTACCGGCCCGCCCGCGCGCTTCGGCTTCGATCCGTACTGTTTGGACCATTGTCCGTGCTCCTTCGGGTTTTTGTGATGCCACTCGGCACCGCAAGGCGCCAAACAGCAAGCGCCGGCCTCCAGGGGTGCCAGCGCTGCGGGGCTTCTAGGGGATGAGACACAAACGTGCAAGCGCTGCCAATGAATTCTTGATGCAGCGCAAGCCAAAACCGTGAGGCACCATTACATTAGCAAAACCTTGATAAGGGGCTTTGAAGCATGAACCGCAATATCGGCAGCCTTGACCGTATCCTCAGGATTATCGCTGGCTTGGTGCTATTGGCGCTGGGTGCCTTTGGGCCACTCGGCTGGTGGGGCGCCATTGGGATTGTGCCCATCGCCACGGCCTTGATCGGCTGGTGCCCAGCCTACCCGCTGCTGGGCATCAATACCTGCGGACGGGGCGGTTAAACCCCGGTCGCGATTTCAGCCAAGCTGCGGCAAATGGCTTGGCGTAATGGACCAGACGCTGCCGGCCGCCGGCGGTTCACACCATAGCGGCAGGGCATTGGGCGTGCGCACATTCGGCACATGACCCAAGGCCAGGCGCAGCGCACGAAACAGCGCGCCATGCGCCACCACCAGAACAGGCCCGGGCTTGGCCGTGGCGCGGTTCACGGCGGCCACGGCGCGGTCATGCAGCGCCTGGAAGCTTTCCGCACCTTCCGGCGTGAAGCTGCCTTCGATCCAGCTATCATACCAATCGCCCATGGGCCGGCCTTCTTCGACGCCAAAGCCCACTTCCATCAGCCCGGCATCGGTTGCAACCGGTAGCGCGAGCGCTTCCGCCACAATCTCAGCCGTGCGCAAGGCGCGGCTGAGCGGTGAGGCGATAATGGTCGTGATGCCACGATCCACCAGCGCCGCCGCGGCCCGCCGCGCCTGGGCAAGCCCCACGGCATTGAGCGGGATATCCGTATGCCCCTGGCTCAGCCCTTCAGCATTCCAATCCGTCTCACCATGACGCAGGAACCAGAAGGGGGTCGGGTTCAGGCTCACGAAAGCCCTTCCGCCGCCATGGTCCGCTGCACGGCAGGGCGGGCTTTCATGCGCGCATAATGCGCCGCGACATTGGCCGGCAGCGGCTTATTGAGACGCGCGGACCACCAGAAGCTCACGTAGAAAAGCGCGCTATCAGCGAAGGAATAGGTCCCCGCCAGCCATTCCTTGCCTTCCAGCGCCTTTTCCATCACGCCAAGGCCCTTCTGGAAAATCTCCTCACCACGCGCCTTGACCGCATCATGATCGGCTTCCGATGGCGCGAAATTCGCCGGGCGGAACATGCGCGAAAAACCCTGCATATGCATGGTGGCCACGCAGTAATCAGTGGCTTCCAAGGCGCGGGCCTGCGCATCCGTGCCCGACGGCATCAAGCCGGCCGAGGGGAAGCGCGACGCCAGCCAGAAGGCAATCGCCGGGTATTCGGTCAAGACCGAACCATCATCACGCTGCAAGGTTGGCACCTTGGATTTCGGATTGACGGCGGTGAAGCCTGGCTGGAACTGCGCCCCTTCGCGCAGATTGACCAGCACCGCTTCATAAGGTGTGCCGATTTCTTCCAGCAGCACATGAATACCGATGGAGCATGCCCCCGGCGCATAAAACAGCTTCATGATCGCAACCCCTTCAAGACCCTTGGTCTAATTGAACAATGAGGAGACCGAGCTTTCATCACTGATGCGCTTCATCGCTTCCGCGATCAACGGCGCAATGGTCAATTGGCGGATATTGCGCGAAACGCGCACCGCTTCGGTCGCCTGGATGCTGTCTGTCACGGTCATCATTTCAATGGGGGCGGCGCCAATGCGCGCCACCGCACCACCTGAAAACACCCCATGCGTCACGTAAACACCGGCCGAGCTGGCGCCATTCTTCAGCAAAGCCTCCGCCGCATTGCAGAGTGTGCCGCCGGAATCGACAATGTCATCGACCAGCAGGCAATCGCGGCCTTCGACTTCGCCGATCACATTCATCACTTCCGAAACACCCGCGCGCGGGCGGCGCTTGTCGATGATGGCCAGATCCACGCCAAGCCGCGCCGCAATGGCGCGCGCGCGCACCACCCCGCCAACATCGGGGGAGACAATCATCAATTCCCGGCCCGCATAGCGTTCCTGGATATCGCGTGCGAAAAGCGGCGCGGCGAAAAGATTATCCACCGGAATGTCGAAAAACCCCTGGATCTGCGCCGCATGCAAATCCATCGTCAGCACGCGATTGGCGCCCGCTGCCGTGATCAGGTTCGCCACCAGCTTCGCGCTGATGGGCGTGCGGGGCCCGGATTTCCGGTCCTGCCGGGCATAGCCGAAATAGGGGATCACCGCCGTCACACGCCGCGCACTGCCGCGCTTCAGCGCATCCAGTGTGATCAGCAATTCCATCAAATTGTCATTGGTGGGGTAGGAGGTGGATTGGATGACGAATACATCCTCTCCCCGGACATTTTCATGAATTTCGACAAAGACCTCCATATCCGCGAAACGGCGGATGGAAGCATTGGTCAGCGGAATACCACAGGATGCGGCCACAGCTTCAGCCAGGGGGCGGTTGCTGTTGCAGGCAACAATCTTCATGCCGAATACTCCGCACGCCAGGGGAAAAGCTTCTTAGGGGGCGGGGCTTCCTAGCAACGTGACGCTTTTGTGTAAATCACGCCCCCGTGAAGCTTGCCGGGTTTTCATCTCGGGCCAGGCTCAGCCGCCATCCAGCTTTTCGGAAAGCTCCAGCCATTCATCCTCCAGCCCCGCCACTTCCTTGGCGATGGCGGCACGGCGGGTATTGGCCCAGGCGATATCCTCGGCCTTGAAGCGGGCATAGGTATCGGGGTCCGCCAGGCGTTTTTCGATCAGCGCGGCCTCTCGCCCGAGTTTTTCCAGCGCCGCTTCCACGGCCTTGAGCCGCGCCCGCAAGGGTGCTTGCGCCACGCGGCTTTCCGCCCTTTCCCGCCGCGCTTCCGCCCGCACGCCGCCAGGCTCACCGCGCGGCGCACCACCGCGGGCGCGTTCGGCCAAAAGCGCGCGGTATTCATCCAGATCACCCTCAAAATTGGTGACCGTGCCATCCGCCACCAGCCAGAGCCGATCCGCCACCAACTCCACCAAATGCGGATCATGGGTGATCAGCACCACCGCCCCTTCGAAATCCGCCAGCGCCTTCACCAACGCATCACGCGCATCAATATCCAGATGGTTCGTCGGTTCATCCAGGATCAGCATTTGCGGCGCATCGCGGGTGGTGAGCGACAATAACAGCCGTGCCTTTTCGCCACCCGAAAGCTGCGCCACCTTGGTATCGGCCCGATCCGCGTCCAAGCCAAACCGCGCCAATTGCGCCCGACAGGCGGTTTCCGTCGCTTTCGGCAAGGCATCGCGCATATGGGACAGCGGCGTGCCGGTCAGGTCCAATTCCTCGGCCTGGTGTTGCGCGAAATAGCCAACGCGCAGCCGGTTATTGCGAAACACCTCCCCGCCCGCGACATCAAGCCGCCCGGCCAGCAGCTTCGCCAGCGTGGATTTGCCATTGCCATTGGCGCCCAGCAGCGCCACGCGGTCTTCCTGATCCAGCCTGAGCGAGACATGCTGCAAGATCGGCGGCCCGCCATAGCCGACCGAGGCGCGGTTCACGGACATGATCGGCGGTGCCAAAGCCTCCGGCGCGGGAAAGGCGAAGCGCACAGGCGTGTCTTCCACCAGCGCTTCCACCGCCGGCATGCGTTCCAGCGCCTTCAGCCGCGATTGCGCCTGGCGCGCCTTGGTGGCCTTGGCGCGGAAGCGATCCACAAAGGCCTGGATGCGTGCGCGTTCTGAGATGAGTTTGGCATTCTGCGCCGCCTGCTGCGCCTGCGTTCCGCCCGAATGCGCAGGAAATCCGCGAAATTCCCCGAATAAAGCGTGATATCCCCGCGATCGAGATGCGCAATGGCGTCCACGCAGCGTTCCAGCAACCCACGGTCATGGCTGACGACAATCGCCGCCCCCGGAAACCGCGCGAGCCAGCCTTCCAGCCAGAGCGTGGCTTCCAAATCCAGATGGTTGGTGGGTTCATCCAGCAACAGCAAATCCGGTTCCAGGAACAAGGCCCGCGCCAAGGCAACACGCATGCGCCAGCCGCCCGAGAACTCCGCCAAAGGCCGCGCCTGTGCCGCGGCATCAAAACCAAGCCCGGAAAGCACCGCTGCCGCGCGCGCCGGCGCGCTATCGGCGCGGATGGCGATCAGCCTTTCATGGATTTCGCCAAGCCGGGCGGCATCCACCGCCTGATCAGCTTCCACCAGCAAGGCGGCGCGTTCGGTATCCGCCGCCAATACCGCTTCCAGCAAGGAAGCCGCCCCTGCGGGGGCTTCCTGCGCCACATGGCCCATGCGCGCCCGGGCCGAAAGCCGGATTTCCCCACCATCAGGCTGCAATTCGCCAACAATGGCGCGCAGCAGGGTGGATTTGCCGGCGCCATTGCGCCCAATCAGGCCAATCTTGCGCCCATCATCCACCTGCAAGCCCGCCCCTTCGAGCAAAGCCCGCCCGCCAA
>JBDKIR010000084.1:0-3521 GCA_039797035.1 Pseudomonadota bacterium
GCGGCGCTTCGGCTGCCTTGGTGTGGTGGGCGCGGATGGCGCGCTTTCTGGTGTCATCACAGATGGCGATTTGCGCCGCGCCCTGGAAGCCGCAGGCGGTGCCGCCTTGCTCGCGCGCCCAGCCGGGGAGGTCATGACGCATAACCCCCGCGCCATCACTGGCGATGCGCTGGCGGCGGAAGCGCTGGCGCTGATGAATAAGCATGCCATCACCGCACTTTTCGTGGTGGATGAAGCGCGCCGGCCGATCGGCATTCTGCATATCCATGATTTGCTGCGCGCGGGTGTGGCATGAAAAGCCGCGCACCCAGCACGGATAAAACCATCCCGCTGCCCCGGGCGCCGCGCCGGATGCTGACACCATCGCGCGAACGCTGGTCACCTTCGGCGCGGGAAATGGCGCGGCGGCGGCTTGTGATCGCGGCCATGAAATGGCTTGTGCCCGGCGCGGGTTTGGCGCTGCTGCTGGCCATTGTGATTTGGCCCGAAGTGCAAGGCGTGGAAGACCGCGCGCGCATGTCCTTCCGCCGGGTGGTGGCAACCGCGCCCGATGCCGTGCGCGTGGTAGCGCCGCGCTATCAGGGCGTGGATGAACAGAACCGCCCCTATACCGTCACGGCTGCCGTCGCGACGCAGGGGGAGGATCAGGATATTGTGGATTTGGCGACGCCGCGCGCCGATCTGCTGCTGACTGATGGCTGGGTGCTGCTGGAAGCACGCCAAGGGCGGCTCAATAAGCCGCGCAATCATCTGGATCTGATGGGTGATGTCACGCTTTGGCATGATGGCGGCAATCTGCTGGTGACCGAAGAAGCAGTGATTGAACTGAAGGAAGGCGCAGCATCGGGCGACAAGCCCGTGGCAGCCCAGGGACCTTTCGGCACTTTAGTGAGCGAAGGCTTCCGCCTGATTGATAAGGGGGCGGTGGTGGTTTTCACCGGCCGCGCCCGCGCCTTGTTGGAAGGTGGCCAATGATTGCGCGTTTCGCCCTGCCCATGCTGCTGCTGGTCAGCATGGCGCATGCCCAAGGGATCAATTTGAATGAGGGCGGGCCGATAGAAGTCACCGCCCAGAATGGCATTGAATGGCGCCAGAATGATCAGGTGGTGATCGCGCGCGGCGCGGCGCGGGCCGTGCGCGGCGGGGTCACGATTGATGCCGATATGCTGCTGGCGCGCTATCGCCCGCGCGGTGGCGCACCGGTGGAAGCGCGCCCCAATACGGAAGGCCCTGGTGGTTCCAGCGACATCTGGCGCCTGGAAGCCGAAGGCAATGTCGTGATCACCACCGCGACCGATCGCGCCGAAGGTGACCGCGCGGTGCATGATATGGACCAGGCGGTGATGGTGCTGACTGGGCGCAATCTGCGCCTCACCTCCCCCGATAATGTGCTGACCGCGCGCGATAGCGTGGAATATTGGCCGCAGCGGCGCATGGCAGTGGCGCGCGGTGAAGCCTTGGTCGTGACCAAGGATGACAAGCGCGTGCGCGCCGATGTGCTGGTGGCGTATTTCGCCGAAAATGCCACACGCACCGCTGGTGAAACACCACGCCGCGCCGCCGGCGCCGCACCACCGCCAAACAACCCTGGTGCGGGCAGCAATCTGGATAAGGTTGAAGCCTATGGCCGGGTGGAAATCCGCACCCCGACCGAAGTGGTGCGCGGCGATAGCGGCGTTTACACGCCACCCAATGGGCTGGCGCGCCTGCTTGGCAAAGTCACCATTGTGCGGGGCGACAATACCCTGACGGGGCAGGAAGCCATCGTGAATATGCAAACCGGCGTTTCGCGCCTGGTGTCACGACCCGGGCAAAGGGTGCAGGGGCTGGTCGTGCCGCAATCGACCCAAAGCCTGCCCGCACCAGGGGCTGCGCCACGATGATAGAAAAGCCCCCCATCAAGGTGTTGAATGGTGAAGGCGGCTTGATCGCGACCGGCCTTGGCAAGCGCTATAAAAAACGCCCGGTGGTGCGCAATGTCTCCATTTCCTTGCAGCGCGGCGAAGCAGTCGGGCTGCTCGGCCCCAATGGCGCCGGCAAGACCACCACCTTCTACATGATTACCGGCCTGGTGCAGCCGGAAGAAGGCCGCGTCATGATGGATGGGCATGATGTCACCATGCTGCCCATGTATCGCCGCGCACGGCTTGGGCTTGGCTATTTGCCCCAGGAAGCCAGCATCTTTCGCGGGCTTTCGGTTGAACAGAATATCCGCGCCGCGCTTGAAGTGGTGGAACCCGATCGGGATCGGCGCGAACAGATGCTGGATGAATTGCTGGCGGAATTCGGCATTGCGCATTTGCGTCGCGCCCCGGCCTTGGCACTTTCCGGCGGTGAGCGGCGGCGCTGTGAAATCGCGCGCGCCCTGGCAACCCACCCATCCTATATCCTGTTGGATGAGCCCCTGGCGGGGATTGACCCCATTGCGGTCGGCGAAATCCGTGATCTGGTCAAGCATTTGAAGGATCGCGGTATTGGCGTGCTGATCACCGACCATAATGTGCGCGAAACCCTCGAAATCATTGACCGCGCCTATATCCTGCATGATGGCAAGGTATTGATGGAAGGCAGCCCGCAGGAAATTGTCGCCAATGAGGATGTGCGCCGCGTCTATCTTGGCGAAAAATTCAGCCTATAGGCCGATGCTGGTGCATGATGGCTTTGCCTTTCACCCACCCAGCGACTGACCCGCAAGATTGATGGCGATCGGACCGCGCCTCGATCTGCGGCAATCGCAGCATCTGGTCATGACGCCCCAGCTGCGTCAGGCGATCAAGCTGCTGCAATCATCCAATATCGAAGTCTCCGCTTTCGTCGAAGAAGAACTGGAACGCAATCCGCTGCTGGAACGCGATGACCGGCAGGTCCCTGGCCCGGATGCCGGGCGCAGCACGGACCCGCTGCCGGTGGCGAGCGAACCGGGCGATGCAGCAAGTGCCGCGGCTTCCGATGCGCTTCCGTCGGAGAATGCCGCGCCGCTCGATGCCGAATGGGACAATGTCTATGATAATGGCCTGCCGCCGATCGGCCGGGGTGGGCGGAGCGATTTTGAGGATGATCTCTCCGGCATTGACGCGATGGAAGCGCCGGAACGTTCCCTGCGCGACCATCTGGCGGAACAGATCCGGTTGAATTTCACGCAAGCGCAGGAAAGGCTGATTGCCGGCAATCTGCTGGCCCTGGTGGATCCTGCCGGGCGTTTGCATGCGCGCGCGCAGGTGATTGCGGATGCGCTTGGCTGCGAGGAAGCGCTGGTGGAACGCGTGCGCCTGGCCATGGCGCGCTTCGATCCCGTTGGCATGTTCTGCCATGATTTGGCGGAATGTCTTGCAGTGCAGCTGCAGGATCGCAATCGCTATGATCCTGCCATGGCGGCGTTGCTCGGTAATCTCGAATTACTGGCCAAGCGTGACCTTAAGCGCCTGCAGGAAATCTGCGGTGTCGACGCCGAGGATATGGCGGAAATGGTCGCGGAATTGCGCCGGCTTGATCCCAAGCCCGGCGCTTCCTTCGATGCGCCA
>JBDKIR010000085.1:0-3898 GCA_039797035.1 Pseudomonadota bacterium
CCTTCATGGCGCAGCGGCTGTCCGCAGCGCCTATGAAAGCCTGGCCGCCACCAGGGATGTGGCTTTTCTGAAAGCCTGAGGGAACCGGGGGCGCTGCCCCCGGAAATGCCTCAATTCGCGGTTTCTTCCGCAGCCATTTCCGCGGCCAATTCCGCTTCCAGGCTTTCGGCTTCGGCCGCCGCGCTCACGCTTTCGCCGCGCGCCTGCTTTTCCGCTTCTTCGCGGCTGCGCGCCACATTCACCACCACCGGAATATGCACTTCCGGGTGCAGTTCCACCTGCACCGTGGCAATGCCGATATTCTTCAGCGGCTGGCCGAGCAGCACTTGTTCGCGCGTGACGGTCAGGCCCGCTTCACCGCAAGCCACCGCGATATCGCGCGCGGCGACGGAACCATACAGGGCGCCGCTTTCACCCGCCTGGCGGATGATGATGACGGAAAGCCCGGCCACGCGTTCGGCCACACGCTCCGCTTCGCCACGGCGCTTGATGTTATCCGCTTCCAGCTGGGCGCGTTCGCGTTCGAAGCGTTCCAGATTGGCCTTGCTCGCGCGGATCGCCTTGCCGGTGGGCAGCAGGTAGTTGCGCGCATAGCCAGGGCGCACCTTCACGCGTTCACCCATTTGGCCGAGCTTGTCGACACGCTGCATCAGGATCAGATCGATCATGTCTTACCTCCGGGCGGCTCATGGCGCCGCCCCCATTGTTCGAAAAAGCCGAAAGCCGTCACCGCGATCGCGGCCGGCACGCTCAAAATCACAAGCCCGGCGTAGAAGACGCCAAGCATGAAGGGCCGGGCGGTGCGGCCGGCGGAACGCCGATGCACTGCGGCAAGCCCCAGCAGAAAGAAGGGCAGCAAAAGGACCAGCAGCAGGGAAAGCGGCACGCTGCTTTCCCCACCCATGCCGCTCAGCCAGATCAGTGCCGCGCCGGCTGGCAGGGCACCGTACCAAAGCGGCAGGCGTGTTTCGCTCCAGCGCGGGCTTGGCGCCAGGGCCAGGGCACGGCGCGTGAGTGCCGATTGGGCGCTGATGCCACAGGCGATCAGCGCCGCCATCACCCACATCGCCATGGCCGGGGCCATGATGCGCGTGAGTTGATCAACCGGCATACCAGTGCCAGCCATGCCCATGCGGGCAAGGCCCTGTTCCACCGAAACCGTCAGCGCGCCATCAATCCCACCGGGGTAATCGGCCAAAAACGCCGCCACCAACAGGATGACAATGGCGGGCCAAAGCCCGGTCAGAACCAACGGCAGGGAGGCATCAAGCCGCCCAGCGCGCAGGCCGAGCAACACCATCAAGGTGGCCGGCAAGGCGAAGGCAACCAGATACACCATGGTTGCGAATTCACCGGCGACAAACAGCATCAGCAAGCTGCCAATGCCAAGCGCGCCCAGCGCCGAACCACTGCCAAACCCAAGCCCAGCGGCGAAAATCGGCAAGGATGTCAGCCAGAAGGCTGCGAAACCAAGCGGCAGCCCGCGCATGGCCCAAAGCGCGGCAATGGTGGATAGAATTCCACCAATCGCCGCGGCAAGCCAACGCGGGTCATCCACCAGGCTGCGCCTGATCTCCATGGCTGGTCCCATTCCCTTCCGCCGAAGCGCCGTGCCTAGTCCGCAATCACATAGGGCAGCAGCGCCAGGAAGCGGGCGCGCTTGATGGCAATCGCCAATTCACGCTGCTTCTTGGCGGAAACCGCCGTGATGCGGGACGGCACGATCTTGCCGCGTTCAGACAGGAAGCGCGACAGAAGGCGCACATCCTTATAGTCAATCTTCGGTGCGCCATTGCCGCTGAAGGGGCAGGACTTCCGGCGACGATAGAAGGGCCGACGCGCGCCCACGGCGGGGCGACGGGCGGATGGCAAGAGATCTGCGTTGTCAGACATGGCTTATTCCTCACCGCCCATGGACATATCCATATCGTCGCGCCCACGCGCACGATATTCCTCACGCTCATCGCCCCGGCCGCCACGGCCAGAACCGAAGCGCCCAGCGGGGCGGGGCCCACGGAAGGATTTTTCCCGATCACGCTCTTCGCCACCGCGCTTGGACAGCACAGCGGAAGGCGCTTCATCAATGGCGTCCACGCGCACGGTCAGGGTGCGCAGCACGTCTTCATTCAGGCCAAGCTGACGCTCAACTTCATTGAGCGCGGCGGCAGGCGTATCAAGGCCAAGAAGCATGTAATGCCCCTTGCGGTTCTTCTTGATACGGTAAGCGAGGCTGCGAAGCCCCCAATATTCGCGCTTGCGGATTTCACCGCCACCTTCGGCCAAGGTCGTGGCGACCTGTTCCGCGATGGCTTCAACCTGCTGTTGCGTGATGTCATTGCGTGCGATGAACACGCATTCGTAAAGCGGCATGTGCACTCCCTGTGGATAGCTCAGCCCTGGCCCCGGGATGGGGCGCGCATAGGGGCATAGCCGGGCGCGTGCCTCGCACCCGGCAGGGGAGCGGGGCGTAAAGCATAGGGGGCGCCAGGGATCAAGCCCTGTCTGTCATATCATGGCAGAGCATGCTTTATTCTGTAGCGAAAGAACCGGAGCACCCGATGAACCGACGCGCCTTGATGCTCGGCCTGCCTTTGGCCTTGCTCGCCACCCGCACCAACGCCCAAGGGGCCTGGGCACCAAGCCGGCCTGTGGTGCTGGTGGTGCCCTTTGCCCCTGGCGGGCCGAATGATCTGGTGGCGCGGCTGGTAGCACCCGCCATGCAGGCAGCGCTTGGACAGAATGTGGTAGTGGAAAACCGCCCCGGCGCCACCGGGGCCATCGCCGCCCGCCATGTCGCGGCGCAACCGGCCGATGGCCATACGCTGATTGTGGCCGCCAGCGGCACCATGACCATCAACCCCGCCGTCATGACCCGCCCCGGCTACGACCCGGAAAAGGATTTCGCCCCCGTCAGCCTGGCCATGTCGGTGCCCAATATGCTGGTGGTGCATAAGGATGTGCCGGCGACCAATGTGGCCGAGCTTGTCGCCTGGCTAAAGCGCGAAGCGGGCAAGGCCGCCTATTGCTCGGGCGGCGTGGGCTCGACCGAGCAATTGGGGATGGAGCTATTCCTGAAACGCACGGGGACCGAGGCGACGCATGTCCCCTTCCCCGGCGGCGCCCCGGCAGTAACCGCCATGATCCAGGGCCAGGTCCAGGCCAGCATCCTGAATGCGGCGACGGTGCGCCCACATGTGGTCTCGGGCGCTTTGCGTGCCATTGCCATTACCGGCACCAAGCGCTTTTCCGGCCTGCCCGATGTGCCCACCATGCCGGAAGCCGGCCTGCCGGATGTGCTTTCCGCTTCCTGGTCCGCCTTTCTGGCCCCGGCGGGTACGCCCGCCCCGGCCATCGCCCGGTTGCATGAGGTGATTGTGGCAGCGCTGCGCACGCCCGAGACCACCCAGCGCCTGACCGCGGCGGGCTTCACCATTGACGCCTCCTCCCCCCAGGAATTGGGCACCACGATTTCGGCGGAACTCGCCCGCTGGAAGCAGGTGGTGAAGGACGCGAATATCCAGATGAACTGACGCGGTTGACAAGCCGGGGCAGCGCGGCCATTCGCGCGGCCTGACCTTTAACCATCACGGAATTCTGATCATGGCCTTCGCCTTCGTCTTTCCCGGCCAGGGGAGCCAGGCTGTCGGCATGGGCCGCGACCTGGCCGATGCCTTTCCTTCTGCCCGCCACGTCTTTCAGGAAGTGGATGATGCCCTGGGCCAGAAGCTGAGCAAGCTGATGTGGGAAGGCCCACAGGAAGAATTGACGCTGACGGCCAATGCCCAGCCGGCGCTGATGGCGCATTCGCTGGCCGTGGTGCGGGCTTTGGAATCCGAGGGCGGCTTTACGCTTGGCGGGCGCGTCGCGCTGGTGGCCGGCCATTCACTTGGCGAATATA
>JBDKIR010000086.1:0-2893 GCA_039797035.1 Pseudomonadota bacterium
GGTTCCAAAACCAAAGCGCGCGCCACCGCCACGCGTTGCTGCTGCCCGCCAGATATTTCAGACGGCAAGCGCCCCCCAAAACCGGCAAGCCCAACCGTTTCCAGCGCCGCTTCCGCCCTTACCGCCGCTTCCTTCTTGCTTTGGCCGGAAGATACCAAGCCATAGGCAACATTTTCGAGGACACTCAGATGCGGAAATAAGGCATAGCTTTGAAACACCATGGACACATTGCGTTCGCCGGCGGAAAGCAGGGTCACGTCGCGTCCGCCGATGGAAATGCTACCTTCACTCGCGCGTTCCAGCCCAGCGATCATGCGGAGCAAGGTTGTTTTCCCGCAGCCCGAAGGCCCCAACAGGGTAACAAGGCTGCCGCCTTCAATGGTCAGATCCAGGGGTTTGACCGCAACCACCTTGCCATAGCGCTTGCCGATGCCAGAAAGGCGCAATTCAGCGCCATGGGCGGTTTTCGTGTTCACGCGCGGCCTCCCATCGGGGCTGTGGCGATGGGCGCGGCACTGCGTCGGCCCAGGCGGCGTTGCCCCACCAGCAGATTGATCAGGCCAATTACCGCCATCATCAGCACGATCAATGCGCTGCAATAGGCAATCGCCAGCCCATAATCACCATTGATGACGCGATTGATGATAAAGACCGTGGCCATTTCATATTCCGCCGATACCAGGAAAATAACCGCCGATACCGTCGTCATGGCGCGCACAAAGGAATAGACCAAGGCGGTCATGATGGCGGGCTTGAGCAGAGGCAGCACCACGGTACGCAGACTTCTGAAGGTGGAAGCGCGCAGCGTCACCGCGGCTTCGTCCAAGGATTTGTCGAGCTGACTCATGGCTGCAACGCCGGAACGCACGCCAACCGGTAGATTCCGGAAGACAAAGCAGGCCACCAGGATCATGGCGGTGCCGGTGATTTCAAGTGGCGGCAAATTATACGTCAGGATATAGGCAACGCCGATCACCGTGCCGGGCACAGCGAAGGTCAACATCAGCGCGAATTCCAAGGCGGTCCGCCCGACAAAACGCTGACGCGACAGTACCCAGGCGGCAAGCAGCCCAAGCGCTGCCGTGATAGGCGCCGCAATGGCCGCGAGCTTAATGGTGGTAAACAACGAATGCCAAGCGCCACCTGAGAATATCAGCGCGCCCGTTGGGCTCCATTCCAGCGCAAAGGCACGCTGAAAATGGGATAGGGTCGGCGTCCAATCCCGTCCCCAAACCCGCACAAAACCACCCGCCAGCGCCATGGTATAAACCGTGATCGTGAGAAGCGCCCAAGGCAGCGCAATGGCGTATGCAAGGCGGCGCACCGGCGTTGGTAGCGGTGTCGGCAGCCCAACATCGCCCTTACCGGTGAGCGAGACATAGGACCGGCTGCCAATTACGACACGCTGGATCATGAAAGCACAAAGCGCGATCACCAGCATGATGCCGGCCAGCACGGCGGCACGACCGAAATCCTGCTGCGCGCCAACGACTGCGAAGAAAATCTCGGTAGAAAGCACGCCGAAGGACCCGCCCAATACAATGGGGTTACCAAAATCCGCGAGACTTTCGACAAAAACCACCAGCCAGGCATTGGCGATGCCGGGCAGCATCAGGGGCAGAGAGATCGCACGAAAAGTGCGCATGCGGCTGGCGCGCAGCGTTGAGGAGGCTTCCTCCATGGCCGGCGAAATACCTTCCACCACGCCAATCAGGACCAGAAAGGCTGTGGGCGTGAAGGAGAAAACCTGCGCCAACCACACCCCATTGAAGCCATAAATCCAACGGCCAAGCTGCAGCCCGAACAGGCTATCGGCCAATTGATTCACTACGCCGGAACGGCCAAAAATCAGGATCAAGCCCAGGCCAATGACAAAGGGCGGCGTGATGATGGGGAGCACCGTCAGCAGCCGCAAGGCGCGACGTGCGGGAAAGCTGGTGCGCGTGACAATCAGCGCAAAGCAAAGCCCAAGCAAGGTTGCCGCCGTTGCGGTAGATGTCGCCAGCAACAGCGTATTCCAGAAGACGCCGCAATTCACCGTGGAGGTAACGCAAGAAAGCCCCCAGATCTTACGGTCAAACAGCCGCGCTGCCATGGCATCCGCGACACCAAGATCCCCCTGCGGCGTGAAGATTTGCGCGAGAATGGTGGTGACGGGCCAGGCGGTGAAAATCAGGATGCACGCAATCAGCACACCAACCGCGCCAGAGATGAAGCGATCACCTTTGAAATAGCCGCGTAGCGCCAGGCCATCCGTCAGCAGCACCAGAAAACCGATGAAGCCAAGCGCACCGCCAAGCCCCATGCCGAATTGACGATCCTGCAATTCGCCAAAGGTTGCTTCAAGAAAGAGGTAATTCCACCCCTGAATACCAATCGCGAAGCCCTGCACGATGATGGATAACAACCCAAAACTACCCGCGATGATCAGCACGCGCCCGCGGGTATGGGCCTTGGCGAAGGGCAGCGTGCCGGGCAGCAGCAAAACCAGGGCAGCAAGCACCGGCCAGAACCAGAAACGGCCAAAATGCAGTGCCTGCCATAGGGCAGAGGCTGCTTCCGCATCCTGCGCGCCAAGCCCCATCAATGTCGCAAGGCTCAAGCCATCCTGCTGCATATGCCATGGCAGAATCAGCGTGCCCAAGGCAGCGATCACCCAGAAAAAGAAGCTGCTGCCGAAGAACATTGAGGGGGCTTCAGCGCGGGAGCGCGCCGACCTCCCTATCCCAACGCGCCAGCAACCGGCGGCGTTCCGCACTCGCGCCAAATCGGGCATTGTCATAATCAATAATGCGCGCGGTTGACATATTCGGCGCACCATCGGTCAGTGGCACACGCCGATTGGCCATGGTTTGCAGCTTCTTCGCTTCCTGGGAGGCCGCAAGCTGCGCTT
>JBDKIR010000087.1:0-3096 GCA_039797035.1 Pseudomonadota bacterium
ATGTCTTTTGGTGCCTTTGGTGGGCGCGCGGATGTCATGGCGGTGTTCGACTCTCACAAGCCCGGCGCCTTGGTGCATTCCGGCACCTTCAACAATAACGTGCTTTCCATGTCGGCCGGCATGTTGGCGATGGGTGAGATTTTCGATGACAGCGCGGCCGAGGCACTACGCAAGCGTGGCGATGGGCTGCGCGATGCGTTGAATGCGATTTGCACAAAGCACGGCGTTGCGATGCAATTCACCGGCATTGGCAGCATGGTGCAGCCGCATTTCCGCCTGGGGCAAATTCTGCGCCCCTATACCGCCAGCGCGCAGGAAGAAGGACTGCGGGAATTATTCTTCCTGGATATGATGAAGGCCGGCATCTACATCGCGCGGCGCGGCATGGTGGCACTGAGCCTGCCGGTCGGTGAGGCGGAACTGCTTCGCTACATCGCGGCGGTGGAAGAATTCTGCGCCTCCCGCAAGCCGCTGATGGCGGGATAAGACTTCCGGGCGGGGTGCGTGTGCAACCCCGCCCCTTCGTGGCCTATTCCGCCGCAATCGCAGGCGCTTCGCTCATTGGTACCGGCAGATATTGCGCGTATTCCTTCGGCACCACATGCCAGAAGCGCTCGCGTTCCGTTGCCCATTCATTCAACAAGCGTGCCGCGAAACGGCTGCCGGTTTCAGTGACATGGCGCGCAATCAGATCACGCAGTGCGTCTTCCCAATGGGGATGCGCAAGGCGTGACCAGAGCAAGGTTTCCGGATTGATGCGCTTTTCAAAAGTGCCATCTGCATCATAGATGAAGGCTTGGCCGCCGGTGAAACCCGCGCCGAAATTATCGCCAACCGCGCCCAGGATCACGACTGTGCCGCCGGTCATGTATTCACAGCCATTGGCGCCGCAGCCTTCCACCACGGCAATCGCGCCGGAATTGCGTACGGCGAAGCGCTCCCCCGCCTGACCAGCCGCGAAAAGCTCCCCAGCCGTTGCGCCATACAGCACCGTATTGCCGATGATGGTATTCTCATTCCAGATCAGGCTGGAGGAAGGCGCGGGGCGCACCACAATGGAAGCGCCCGACAGGCCCTTGCCGACATAATCATTGGCATCGCCAAAGACTTCCAGCTTCAAGCCGCGCACGCCAAAGGCGCCGAGTGATTGGCCGGCACTGCCCCGCAGCCGTACGGTCAAATGACCGGCCTGCAGCCCTGTCATGCCGAATTGGCGTACGATGCGCGAAGATACTTTCGTGCCAATGGCGCGATGCGTGTTGCGGATATTGTATTGCAACTGCATCTTTTCGCCGTGGCGGAACAGCGCATCCGCATCACGGATCATTTCCGCATCCAAGGTCTCCGGCACCTCATTGCGGCCTTCCAAAGTGCAATAGGGTGTGAAGGCACCAGCATCTGCCTGCACCAGCAGCGGATTGAGGTCGAGGTCATCCAGATCCTCAGACCCGCGGCTGACCTGTTGCAGCAGATCAGTGCGCCCGATCACGTCAGTGAGTTTCCGCATGCCAAGGCTTGCCAGAATCTCGCGCACTTCTTCGGCGATGAAGGAGAACAGATTGATCACCTTTTCCGGGCTGCCGGCGAATTTGGCTCGCAATTTTTCATCCTGCGTGCAGACGCCAACCGGGCAAGTATTGGAATGGCATTGCCGCACCATGATGCAGCCCATCGCCACCAGCGATGCCGTACCAATGCCGAATTCTTCGGCCCCCAGCATGGCGGCAATCACCACATCACGCCCGGTCTTGATGCCGCCATCGGTGCGGAGCTTCACGCGATGCCGCAGCCGATTGAGCAGCAAGACCTGATGCGTTTCTGACAGTCCCATTTCCCAGGGCAGACCGGCATATTTGATGGAAGATTGCGGCGAGGCGCCCGTACCGCCGGAATGGCCGGAAACCAGAATCGCATCCGCCTTGGCCTTCGCCACACCAGCCGCGATGGTGCCAATGCCGGAACGGCTGACGAGTTTCACACACACCGTCGCATCGGGGTTGATCTGCTTCAGATCGTAAATGAGCTGCGCCAAATCCTCGATCGAATAAATATCATGATGCGGCGGCGGGCTGATCAGCATGACGCCCGGCGTGGAATGGCGCAGCTTCGCAATCAGCCCGGTCACCTTGAAGCCAGGCAATTGCCCGCCCTCACCGGGCTTGGCACCCTGCGCGACCTTGATTTCGATCTCGCGGCAATTGTTGAGATATTCCGCCGTCACGCCAAAGCGGCCAGAGGCAATCTGCTTGATCGCGGAATTGGCGTTATCCCCATTGGCGCGCGGCTTGGCACGTGCTGGGTCTTCGCCACCTTCGCCGGAATCGCTCCGCGCACCAATGCGGTTCATCGCGATGGAAAGGGTTTCATGCGCTTCGGGGCTAAGGGCGCCGAGCGAAATACCGGGTGCGACCAAGCGCTTCCTGATTTCCGTGATGCTTTCCACTTCTTCCAGCGCAATCGGCGCGCGGCCTTCGGTGCGGAAATCGAGCAGATCGCGCAGCGCAACCGGCGGCAAACGCCGCACCGCATCGGAATAGCGCTTGAAGGTTTGGTAGCTTTCGCTCTCCACCGCGCTTTGCAGTGTATGGATCAGCGTGCCGTCAAAGGCATGCGCTTCCCCACGGCGGCGCAGCTTGTACAGCCCGCCAATCGGCAGCGTCACCGCACCTTCCGCCCAGGCTTTGCTGTGCAAGGCCAGCACACGCCGCGCAATGCCGGAAAGACCGATACCGGAAATGCGCGAAGGCGTGCCGGGGAAGAACTCCGCCACCAATGCGCGGGAAAGCCCAATCGCTTCGAAATTCATGCCGCCGCGATAGGAGGACAAAACGCCAATCCCCATCTTGGACATGACCTTGAGCAGGCCCTTATCCACCGCCTTCTTGTAACGCCCCACCGCTTCCCGCAAAGACATGGCACCAAACAGACCGCGCCTGTGCCGATCCGCGATGCTTTCCTGCGCCAGATAGGCATTCACCGTGGTGGCACCCGCACCAATCAGCACCGCGACATAATGCACATCGAGCGATTCCGCGACACGGACATTGAGTGAGGTAAAGGTGCGGAGCCCATTCTTCACCAAATGCGTCTGCACCG
>JBDKIR010000088.1:0-3963 GCA_039797035.1 Pseudomonadota bacterium
TCTTCTGCGTCGCATCGCGTCGGCCAAGAATTTCGCCCAGCAATTCGGGACGCGGCATGATTTCACGATGCTGCGGCAGGGCAGCACGGCTGCTGAAATCCAGCAGATCCGCAATACCGCCCGGTATCAGCAGAACAATCAGCAGCAGCAGCGCTGCATAAAGGAAGGTGGACCATTGCACGAGCGGCGCGGCGAATTCCGGCAAGGCGGTAAGAATGATGGTCCCCAGCACCGGCCCCAGAATGGAGCCACGCCCACCGATCAGAATGGCGATGAAGAACAACACCGACATTTCAAAGGTAAAGGCGTCTGGCGTGATGTAGGATTGCAGCGAGGCAAAAAGCCCGCCCGCCACGCCACCAAGGGCGCCCGCCAGAACAAAAATCAGCACGAGCAAACGCGGCTTGGCGATACCGGATGCTTCGGCGGCTACTTCGGCATCGCGCAATGCAATCAGCGCGCGCCCATAGCGACTGGCCGCGATATTCGCCGTGATCCAGGTAGCGATCGCCGCCAGGATGAAACAGAAATAGTAAAAGCCCCAGGTCGAATCAAACGGCCAAGGAAAGACAGGGCCGGGCGTACCAACACCGCCACCCGTCACGCTTTTCCACGCCAGCGCGACCTGCGTGGTGATGGTGGTAAAGCCAAGCGTCGTCATGGCGAAATAGAAAGTCCGAAGGCGCAGCGCCGGCAGACCGATAATGACGCCGAAGAACGCCCCAACCACACCACCTGCAATCAAGGCCAGATATGGATCCCAAGGTTCGGTCACCGTCCCCGCGGTGAGTACCGCAGTGGTATAGGCGCCAAGCGTCAGCATGGGCACCCAGCCAATGGCAATCTGCCCGGCAAAACCGACAAGCAAATTGAGACCGGCACTCAGGATCCAATAAATGAAGGCTCGCTGCGCGATAACGCCAATATAGGAATCATCAAGCAGCGGCAGAAACAACCCGATCGCACCCAAGATGATCCAGGCGATCATGTTCTTTGGGCGCGGGCGCGTGACCGCGGGATTTGCCGATATGGCAGCGCTTGTGTTGCTCATACGCGCCTCGCCGTCGATGCACCGGCCAAACCCTCAGGCCGCAGCAGCAACACCACAATGAACACCACAAACACCGCGACAGCGGCATAAATACCGCCGAACATGATGCTGGCAGCCTGTTGGAACAGGCCAAGCGCCAGCCCGCCGACAATGGCGCCGCGATTGGACCCCATGCCGCCCAACGCTACCGGCACAAAGCCATAGAAATTCAAAATGGCCTGATTGCCAAAATAAGCGAGCAGCATTTGCGCCCCGGTAAAACCGGCCATGGCACCAATCATGCCGGCAATGGCGTAACACGCCAGGCGCAGCTTCGTTTCGGGCAAGCCCAAGGCTCGCGCGGCGAAGCTGTCTTCGGCAATCGCCAAGAAGGCGCGGCCCACCAGCGTGTGGCGATAAAGCATTTCCAGGCCAAAAATCGTCGCCGCGCAGGCCAGCATGGGCAACCAGAATTTCTGATCCAGCAGCCCCGCCTCAACGGGCACCAGAACGGGGAAGGGCTGCGCCTCGGTCCCCCATTCAATAGCCGTGACCTGCTGCACCATCAGCGCGAAAGCCAGCGTCGACAAGACATAAAGATGCTGTTCAATGCTTTTCAGCACGGGGCGCACGGTGAGTATTTCCGTTATCACCCCAAGCACAGCACCACATAAAAGCACCAGCACGAAGGCCAGCGCCGCATTCATCCCCCATTTGGTGATGAACAATGCCCCAAGCACGCCCCCCAACATCCCGAGCATGCCAGCGGTGAAGCTGAAAACCCGGGATGAGGAGTACATGACATTATAGGTGATGCCGATCATCGCATATACGGCCCCGATGGCGAGGCCGTATGACAGAATCGATTCAAGCATCGATTAAGCGCTGTAACCAGGCGCCAGATTGAAAGCCCCGTCGCGGAGCGAATTCACTTCGCACATGACCACTTCCTCATCCAGGAAGCCGTTATGTTGCTGCGGCGACCAGCTGATGGTGCCATAGACGCCAGGGCGACGATTGACCTTGTGCCAATGCGCCACAATGTCCTGCGGCTTCGTGCCAGCGGTGCGCAGCGCATCCGCCATCAGCTGCATGCCATCCCAACCAGCCGCCACCCACCAGAGCAAGGTATCGCTGAAATCAACCCGGGCGCGCTTCAGGCGTTCCAGGAAGTCAGCGGAGCTCGGCGGCAATTGACCGTTGGAATAGCAGCAATTCTTGAAATTGTTGGAATACACTTTGTTCCAATATTCCGGCTTTTCCAACAAGGCGCGAGTCTGACCGGAGCCGAGTGTGGTTTGCCCAACCACCGGCACATCCCAACCCATCGCACCACGCGCATTCAGGATGCGCGACAGGAAGCCCGCATTCACACTCCATGGCATGATGGCTTCGGCACCCGCATTGCGCATGCGCACCAGTTCCGGCCGCAGATCAGGGTTGGCCGCATCGACATGGCCTGAATAGACCACCTCAGCGCCCTTGGCGCGCAGCATTGGCACATAGGTATTGACCGACGCGGTGCCATAGCCCGTGGTGTCGCTAATGACCGCAACTTTCTTAAGCTTCAGCACATCCACCACATAGTGATTGGCACCGCTGCCCACCTGCGTATTGGTGGGCGCGCTGCGGAACGCCATGGGATACTTCCTGACATCAATCAGTTCATCCACCCAGCAAGGATGCAGCATCGGGATGTTTTGCCGCGAAATCAACGGTGTGGCAGCCAATGCTTCACCGGAATTCAACGGCCCCCAGATGATGCTGGCACGCGCACGCTGCGCCAATTCCGCAACGGCATTCACTGCCTTGGTCGGATCACTTTGCGTGTCCCGCACCACCAATTCAATCTGGCGGCCATTGATGCCGCCTGCCGCATTGATGACGCTGACCGCGAGTTCAGTACCGCGTGTCATGCCGACACCGGTTGAGGAACTCGGCCCGGTCAAAGCAGGCAGATAACCGATCTTGATGGAAGCACTTTGCGCAAGTGCGGGGGTTGCCAAGCCAGAAGACAAGGCAGCCGCACCTGCGGCCGAACCGGACAGCAATTGACGACGGCTTAAAGACATTATTTCCTCCTGAATTATGGTTTTTTGCCTTTTCGGCGCTTAGCTGAAAAAAGCCTAGGTCGCCCCAGAAACCCTGTCAACGCGACCAAACCACCTGCCTTCCGCAAAAGTTGCGGCGGCACGCGGCGTTTTCTTCCAGGAAGGTCTTACCCAGCAAAGTCTGGCCTTGAACGCTTGCGAGAATATCGCCTAGCCTTTCAACAACAGAAGACGTCGCCGCCTGACAGTAACGGTCAGCGCAACTGCATAAAAAGACATGAAGGCGCAATGCCTGGTTTTCGCATGGGCATTGCGATGGGGGAGAAAACATCATGACGCAAAGCCACTCGATTGGCCGGCGCATTATCCTTGGTGCCCTGGCAGCACCCGCTATAGCGCCACGGCTGGCGCAGGCGCAGGCTTGGCCACAACGCCCGGTAAAGATCATTGTGCCCTATGCGGCAGGTGGCACCACGGATGTCGTCACCAGGTTGGTCGCCCAACAATTGACAGAAGGCTTGGGGCGTAATGTCATTGTCGAAAATCGCCCAGGCGGTGGCGGCGTTATTGGCACGACCGAAGTCGCGCGCGCGGCGCCGGATGGCTATACCTTCCTGGTCGGTGCGCCCAATAGCTTTTCGATCAACCAATTCATGTTTCGCCGGCTGGCCTATTCGCCCGAACGCGATTTGGTCGGCATCGCCCTGATTGGTCAGGTGCCCAATGTGTTGATGATCAATCCATCCTTGGTTCCTGCCCGCAATGTCCCCGATCTGATTGCCTATATCCGCGACCGTCCTGGGCAAATCAGCGGTGGCTCGGGCGGTATCGCCACCAGCGGCCATCTTTCGCTGGAACTGTTCAAAGTGATGACGGGCCTGG
>JBDKIR010000089.1:0-6000 GCA_039797035.1 Pseudomonadota bacterium
GGTGGGCGTTCCGCATCAGGCGCCGATGCGCGGCGCGGATCGCTTCTGCATCCGCACCTTCGGCAAGGCCAAGGATTTCCAAGGCCTCTGCCCGTGTCATGGCGCCGCCGCGTGCTGCGCCAGCAGGTTCATCGCGCCAATCAGGGTGCGCGCGGTCAAGCCAGGCTTCCAGCAGCGCTACAGAATCCTCATCTGCCAGGCGGCATTCTTCCAGCAGCGCGAGAAGTTCTTGCCGGGTGAGTGTTGCAAGGTCCCGCCCGGCGAAACGCCCAGCCTTGACGCGGCCGGTCATGCGCCCGCTATCGTGATGCAGGGCCATCGCCAGAAAAGCCGTTTCGATATTGTTTGCCGCACCGGTCTGCGGCGCCGGCCCGCCAAAGCGCTTATTGGTCCGCCAGCGTTGCGCCCATTGCATCACCAAAGGCAAAAAGAAAGCGAGTGCGAAAATCGCCTGCTGTCCGCGCGCGGTGAAAAGCCCAAGCAACAAGAGCACGGCGCCAATGACGCCCAGCAGCACAGCGCCGAATTGCTTGACGCGCACCACCGGTGCGTTGGCAAAGCTGCGCAGCAACAGGAAAAGCAGCAAGAGCGCGCCTGCGCCAAGCGCCAGCCAAGTCATATGCCGGCCTTTGGTTTGGGCAACAATCCTGCCACTTGCCGCGCCGCCGCGCCGGGCAAACGCGCCAGCGCGCTTTGTCCGCCCGCCGCATACACCGCAATGGCGCGCAGCAAATCCCGCAACTGAGCGATGGAGGCTGAGTCAAAGGATAGATAGGCGCCACCTGAAAGCCGCGCGATTTGGCGAAACACTGCGCCCGCCAAGGGATCGGCGCCTTCATGGAAGATGAAGGCTGGCGTGCCGCGCAGCCCAAGCTCCCCAGCCCTATGGCACAGCGCATCGGCATCTTCTTCCATCGCATCACCGATGAAGATCAGCGCCCGGATTTTTTCGCGCTTGGTTTCTGCCAGCGCATGATCCAGCACCGCCTGGATCTGGGTTTTGCCGCCAAGGCAGGCAACGCCGGAAAGCCGGCGCGCCAGATCCTGCGCGTCCTGCAGGAAGGGGGTGGCGCGGAATTCGCCATAGCCGCGGTAATAGGCCAGGGATATCCCAAGCCCGCCAATGCCTTGCGCTGCCTGCAACATCTCTGCCGTCAGCCCAATGGCCTGATCCCAGCTACGCTCCCGCGATGCGGTGGCATCAATGGCGAAGATCAGCCGCGCGAGGCTAGAGGGGCTGGGCCTTAACGCCGGCACCCGCGCCGCCTGTTCCAGAAAGGCGGCCACGGCGGCGGAAGGGGCGCGCGGGGCAGGGGGCTTGCTCATGCGCTGGATGTGGGGGCGCGCCGCGCTATTGCAAAGCCGTATCAGCCCTTGCCATTCGCCTCAGCCACCGCCAGCGCGGTCAGGTTCAGGATGCCGCGTGCGGTCACGCTTGGGACCAGCACATGCACGGGTTTTTTCATGCCGAGCAATAGCGGGCCCAATTGCAGGCCATCGGTCGCGGCCTTGGCCAGGTTGAAGGCGATATTGGCAGCGTCAATGCCGGGCATGACCAGCAGATTGGCGGCGCCGGTCAGCTTGCCATCGGGCACCGCGCGGTCGCGAATGGCCGGCACCAAAGCGGCATCGGCATGCATTTCACCATCCACTTCCAGCGCCGGATCACGCGCCTGAATCAAGGTGAGCGCTTCGCGCATCCGCCGCGCCGATGGCGCGTGGGACGCGCCGAAGGAAGAATGCGACAGCAATGCCACTTTCGGCTGCAAGCCAAAGCCGCGCACCTGTTCGGCGGCGAGCAAGGTCATTTCCGCAATCTGCGCGGCTGTGGGTTCCACACAAAGATGGGTGTCCACCACGAACATATGTTCGCCATTGCGGGTGATCAGGCCGGAAAGTGCATAAACGCGCCCGACATCATCGCGCTTGCCAATAATATCCAGCACGTGGTGCCATTGATCCATCCAATCCTGCGTGCCACCGCAAAGTGCCGCATCCACAAGACCAGCTTCCAACAATAGGGAAGCCGCAACAGCGGTACGTGTCGCCACGCGCCGCCCTGCGGCATCGGGCGGCACACCGCGGCGGGAGACTTTGCGGCGGTACAATTCTACCAGCGGGCCGAAAACCGCGGTATCGCGCGCGGGGTCCAGCACTTTCACGCTTTCGCCCACCGACATGCGCAGCCCCAAGGCTTCGCAGCGTGCGGCGATGACATCGGCGCGGCCGATCAGGAAGGGTTCGGCAATGCCTTCATCCAACACGGTCTGCACGGCGCGCAGCGTGCGTTCATCCTCACCTTCCGCATAGGCGATGCGGCGTGGGCGTTTGCGCGCGGCTTCAAAGACCGGGCGCATGAGGTTGCCGGAGCGGAAGACATTACGCTCAAGCTTGCGGCGATAGGCATCGAAATCATCGATCGGGCGCGTGGCCACACCGCTCGCCATGGCGGCGCGCGCCACGGCAGGGGCCACTTCCAGAATCAGGCGCGGATCAAAGGGTTTCGGGATGATGTATTCCGGCCCAAAAATCGGCGCCTGCCCGCCATAGGCCGCGGCGACGACTTCTGAGGCTTCAACGCGGGCCAGTGCGGCAATGGCATCCGCCGCCGCTACCTTCATTTCTTCATTTATGGTGGTGGCACCCACATCCAGCGCACCACGGAAGATGAAGGGAAAGCACAAAACATTATTGACCTGGTTGGGATAATCCGTCCGCCCCGTCGCCACAATCGCATCCGGGCGCGCGGCGCGCACCGCTTCGGGCAGGATTTCGGGTTCAGGATTCGCGAGTGCCAGCACCAAGGGATTGGGTGCGAGCAGCTTCAGCCATTCCGCCTTCAGTACACGCGGCGCTGAAAGGCCAAGGAAGACATCCGCGCCGGGCAGGGCATCCTGCAGGGTCCGCGCATTCGTCTCGATCGCCCATTTGGCCTTGTAGGGGTCCAGGTCCTCGCGGCCTTTATGGATCACGCCGCCAATATCGCAGATGGTGACGTTTTCGCGCTTGAGGCCCATGGCCACCAGCAGATCAAGGCAGGCCAATGCGGCGGCACCGCCGCCGGTATTGACCAGGCGCACATCTTCCAGCCGCTTGCCTTGCAGCAAAAGCCCGTTGCGCACGGCGGCCGCGACAATAATCGCCGTGCCATGCTGGTCATCATGAAAGACCGGGATGCGCATGCGTTCGCGCAATCGACGCTCAACCTCAAAGCATTCGGGGGCCTTGATGTCTTCAAGGTTGATGGCGCCGAAGGAAGGTTCCAGCGCGGCAATCACCTCGATCAATTTATCGGGGTCGCGTTCGTCAATTTCGATGTCGATCGAATCGATGCCGGCGAATTTCTGAAACAGAACCGCCTTGCCTTCCATGACCGGCTTTGAAGCCAAGGCACCAATGGCCCCAAGGCCGAGCACCGCCGTGCCATTGGAAATCACCGCCACGAGATTGCCGCGTGCGGTGTAATCAAAGGCGGCGCGTGGGTCGGCGGCGATTGCCTCACAGGCGGCGGCCACACCGGGGGAATAAGCGAGGCCCAGATCGCGCTGCGTTTCCATCCGCTTGGTCGGCGTGATGGAAAGCTTTCCGGGGCGGGGCAGTCGGTGGTAATCCAGCGCTGCTTTGCGAAAAACGTCATCCATGGGGGTAAGCCCTAACCCGGCGGCGCCCGCAAAGGCGGGGGGGTGAATGGTGCGGTCAAGAAGATTCGAACTTCCACGGGGTTTCCCCCACCAGCACCTCAAGCTGGCGCGTCTACCATTCCGCCATGACCGCAAACCAGGTAGAAGGCGGGCCTATTAGCCCATGAACGCGTCGCCATCAACGCCCACCCTTGAATGGGATATCCTACCGGGCCTCACCCCCTATGCCGAGACACTTGCCCGCATGGAAACCCGTGCGGCGGCGATCCGCGCCGGGCAGGCGGCGGAGGCCATATGGCTGGTGGAACATCCGCCCAGCTACACCGCCGGCACCTCTGCCCGGGCGGAGGATTTGCGCGATGCCCGCTTCCCCGTGTTTGAAGCCGGGCGCGGCGGGCAATGGACCTATCATGGGCCAGGGCAGCGCACCGCCTATGTCATGCTGGATTTGCAGCGCCCCCATGCCGGCGTCCCGGCGCGGGATGTGCGCGCCTTTGTGGCGGGGTTGGAGGCATGGCTGATCCTGGCGCTTGCCCATTTTGGCGTGCGGGGCGAAAGGCGTGAGGGGCGGGTCGGCATTTGGGTGGCGGACAAAGCCACCGGCCAGGAGGCCAAGATCGGCGCCATTGGGGTGCGTGTGACGCGCTGGGTTTCCTGGCATGGCGTGGCCTTGAATGTGGCGCCTGACCTCGGCCATTTCGGCGGCATTGTCCCCTGCGGCATCGCGGAACATGGCGTGACCAGTCTGCAGGCGCTCGGCATTCCGGTGAGCATGGCGGAGGTCGATCAGGTGCTACAATCCGCCTGGGGTCAGGTTTTCGGCTGAAACCAGACCGGCGCAGGCTGCGAATCGCGTGGTTTTCCGTTAAGGCATCCTCTCCCCGCCCGACGGAGCCCCGCCCATGCCCATCCCCCTTGCTTCCGACCATGCCGGTCTGCCGCTCAAGCAGGCGTTGAAAGCCGCTTTGGAGGCTGAGGGGATGGTTTTTGAGGATTTGGGCACCCATGGGCCGGAATCGGTGGATTATCCGGATTTCGCCCATGCGGTCTGCGCCAAGGTCTCCGGCGGGGCGGAAAGCCTGGGCATTCTGGTCTGCGGGACGGGCATCGGCATGGCGATGGCGGCCAATCGCCACCCCGGCATTCGCGCCGCCGTCTTGCATAACGCGACCGAAGCGCGGCTGACCCGCGCCCATAACAACGCCAATATCGCCTGCCTCGGCGCCCGCATGACGGGGATTGAGGTGGCGCTGGATGCCATCCGTGCCTTCCTGGCCACCCCCTTCGAGGGGGGGCGGCATGAAAGGCGGCTGCAAAAGCTGGATCCGGCGCTTGCCAAGGCTGGGGCGGCAGGCGCAAAACCCTCGCTATGAAAACCCCCGCCCCTGCCCTGGTCCGTGCGCCGGAAGGCCTCGGCGCCGCCCCGCCCCCCGCCGGCTTCTTCACCGCAAGCCTTGCCGCTGCTGATCCCGAACTCGCCGCCGCTGTGGCGCAGGAATTGGTGCGCGAACAGGATGGCATTGAGCTGATCGCGTCAGAAAACATCGTCTCCCGCGCCGTGATGGAAGCGCAGGGCTCGGTGATGACGAATAAATACGCCGAAGGCTATCCGGGCCGGCGCTATTACGGCGGCTGCGAAGCCGTGGATGTCGCGGAAAGGCTCGCGATTGAACGCGCCTGCAAGCTGTTTGACTGCGGTTTTGCCAATGTGCAGCCGCATTCGGGCGCGCAGGCGAATCAGGCGGTGTTTCTGGCGCTGTTGCAGCCGGGCGATTCCTTCATGGGTCTTGATCTCGCCGCTGGTGGGCATTTGACGCATGGCTCACTCGCCAACCTGTCCGGCAAGTGGTTCAAGCCGGTGCCCTATACGGTGCGGCGTGAAGACCAGCGCATTGATATGGCCGAAGTGGCGCGCATTGCGCGCGAAGCCAAGCCGAAGCTGATCATCGCTGGCGGCAGTGCCTATGCCCGGCATTGGGATTTTGCCGCCTTCCGCGCCATTGCCGATGAGGTCGGCGCCTATTTCATGGTGGATATGGCGCATTTCGCAGGGCTGGTGGCCGGCGGGGCGCATCCTTCCCCCTTCCCGCATGCGCATGTTGCGACCACCACCACGCATAAGACCTTGCGCGGCCCGCGTGGTGGCATGATTCTGACGAATGACGAAGCGCTCGCGAAGAAGTTCAACTCGGCGGTTTTCCCCGGGCTGCAAGGCGGGCCGTTGATGCATGTGATCGCGGCCAAGGCGGTGGCCTTTGGCGAAGCGCTGCGCCCGGAATTCCGCACCTATTCGCGCCAGATTGTCGCCAATGCCCAAGCGCTGGCGGGTGAATTGCAGGCGCAGGGTTTGGATCTGGTG
>JBDKIR010000090.1:0-3422 GCA_039797035.1 Pseudomonadota bacterium
CGCTGCGCCATCCCAGGCACCGGGAGATGCCCCGCGGGAGACTGCGGCGGCGATCAGGGCAGGCCCATCGTTGATGCCGCGCCAGACCGCAAGGCAGGCGACCTTGGCACCATCAATCACTGAACCGCCACCAAGTGCGACCACCAATTCGGCGCGGCTTTCGCGCAGCAGCTGCGCCAGCGCAAGCACATCCTCAACCGGGCTATGCGCACGCATCGCAGCGCTTTCCGCGACCAGCCGCGCGCCGAGCGCTTCACGCACTGTGGCCGCGATGCGGCTTTTTGCCAGTGATCGCGTGGTTACCAAGGCCACGCGGGCGGTGGTGCCGATTTCATCCGGCAGCGCCTCTGCCACACTTACATCATGATAAACCCGCGCCTGGGCCGGCCATTGATGCAGCATCGCCTTACCCCTTTGTTTGCGCGAAGAAGCGCGAAAAATCCGGCTTGCGCTTTTCCTGGAAGGCGGCAACGGCCTCCGCTGCTTCCGGCCCGCGCAGCAGCGCGCTGAAGGCCGCGAATTCCACCTGCATATGTTCGGCGATGCGCGCCGCATCAGAACGCCTGAGCAGCGCCTTGGTTTGCGCCAATGCGGCGGGTGGCTTGGCGGCCAAAGCGCGCGCCTTGGCTTCCGCATGCGCCAGCAATTGGGCGGCGGGCACCACGGCATTGATGATGCCAGCACGCAGCGCCACATCCGGCGCAAAGGCTTCGCCCAGCATCAGTAATTCATTGGCGAGCAATTGGCCACCGCGCATGGGCACCAGCAAGGAAGAACCACCTTCCGGGCACAGCCCCAGATCCACAAAGGGCATGCGGAAGATGGCGTTATCGCCGGCATAAACCAGATCACAATGGAGCAGCAGCGTGGTGCCAATGCCAATCGCATACCCCGCCACGGCTGCCACCACGGGCTTCGGGCATTCGGCGAGTGCGGCCAGCATTTCCCGAGCGGGGGAGGGAACCTCCGCCTGCTGTTCGCCGCGCGCGCGGAAATCCGCGACATCATTGCCGGAGGTGAAACAGGCATCTCCACCCGTGATCAGAACGGCGCGAATGGCGGGCGTGGTCGCGGCCTCCCGCAGCCCGGCAGCAATCGCGCTATACATGGCGCGCGTCAGCGCGTTTTTCTTCTCAGGCCGGTTCAGGCGAATGATGCGCAGCCCCGCATCATCGGTGATGGCTATTTCGGACATGGGCGTTCCTCAAACAGAAATCGGTGGGATGGTGGCGGCGATCCAGCGCGCAATCGCTGCGGTGCGTTCATCGGCATGTGGCTGGCCGGTGACAGCCAATCCAAGCGGCATGCCCTCCACCGCCATGATCGGCACCGTGACGACGGGGCAGCCAAGGGCAGAGCTCGCGGTATTCATGATGGGATTGCCGGTGGTGTGCAGAATGCGATTGGTCGAACCGCCCGTATCGCCCGGCAGCGGCGCTGGCCCGCAGGCTGCCAAGCCAATGAAGCCATCAACTTCGCCGGCAAGGGCTGCCTGGGCGCGGCGCATATCTTCGCGCTGCAAAAGCCGCATGCGGTATTGTTCAAGCGTGATGGAGCAGCCAAGCTCAAAACGGCCCTTCAAACTGTCACTCAGCGCATCTGGATTTTTGGCCATCATATTGGCCACCGACCAGGCGCTTTCATAAGCGCAAACATCACGCGCGAGCGCCATGGCATCCAAAAGCCGCTGTTCCAACGCTTCCAGCAACGGATGATCTGTACGGCGGATCACCGTGACACCCTGTGCGCGGATCGCCGCCAAAGCCTGTTCAAACGCCGCAATGGCGCGCGGATCGGCTTCCGGCCAGCCTTCGGTTTCCAGCACCGCGAGGCGGCGTGGTGTGAAGGGCGGGGGCGTTGCCTCTCCGGTGAAATAGAGCCCCGGCGCGCCCGGGTCGCCGCCCACGCGCTTGGCGATTTCAACAGCAACCGCCCACATATCCTCCGCACAGCCGGCATGAATTCCGACGGTGGATTGACTATAGCCCTGCCTTTCGCCGCGATTGAGCGCGCCTTGCGTTGGCTTCATCGCCCAATTGGCATTGAAGGAAGCGGGGCGGATCACGCTGCCCAAAACCTGCGTGCCAATCGCCGCAGGCAACATCCGCGCCGAAATCACCGCACCGGAACCCGAAGATGACCCCCCCGGCGTACGGCGCAAATCAAACGGGTGGCGCGTGGGCCCAGGGTGCGACATGCCAAGTTCCGTGGTCACGGTCTTGCCGACTATCACGGCGCCCGCCGCGCGCAGCCCCTGCACCAGCGCCGAATCCCGCCCCGGCCGATTGCCCTTATAGAAGGCGCTGCCCATTTCCGTCGGCATGTCGCGGGTTTCGATCAAATCCTTGATGCCGATCGGCAGGCCATCAATGGGCGAGAGCGGCGCCCCGGCACGATAGCGCGCGGTTGAGGCATCGGCCGCATCGCGTGCGCCGGCTTCATTCAGGAAGGCGAAGGCCATGACTTCCGGCTCACGCGCGGCGATGGTGGCAAGGCAGGCTTCCAGATAATCGCGTGGGGTTTCCTGCCCCAAAAGGAAGCGTGGCACGGCATCATGAAAGGTCAGCGGCTTGAAGCTTGCGGGCGAATATGGGGTCATGGCGGCCTCCTGTCGTGCAATGCTCACCCGCCGCGCGGGTATCGGCAAGCCCGGCTTCCCATGCCATAAAGGCCCTGAAAACAAAGGGGATGCCCATGTCTCGTAAAGTCATGTTGATCACTGGCGCCGGGCGCGGCATTGGCGCGGCCACGGCACGCATGGCCGCCGCGCGCGGTTATGATCTATGCCTTACCTATCAACGCGACAACGCGAGCGCTGAAGCGGTGCAGCGGGACTGTGAAGCGGCGGGCGCCAGGGTGCTGCTGCTGCAAGGTTCGGTCGAGGATGAGGCGCATGCGATCGGCGCCTTTGACGCCATCATGAAGCATTTCGGGCGCATTGATGTGCTGGTGAATAATGCCGGCGGCACGGGGCCGCGCGGGCGGCTGGAAGGCATTACCCATGCCGGCTGGGCCAATACCATGGGCGCCAATGTCACCGGCCTTGCCATGTTCTGCCGCGAAGCGGTGAAGCGCATGTCCACCAAGCATGGCGGCACGGGGGGCGCGATTGTGAATGTTTCCTCCCGCGCTTCGGAACTCGGCAGCGCGGGCGAATATGTGCATTACGCGGCGAGCAAGGCAGCCGTGGATACCCTCACCATGGGCCTCGCGCGGGAAGTCGCGCAGGAAGGCATTCGCGTGAATGCGGTCAATCCTGGCCTGATTGAAACGGAAATCCATGCCCGGGGCGGTGCGCCGGACCGGCTGGCACGGCTTGGGCCACTCGTGCCCATGGGCCGGCCCGGCAAGCCAGAGGAAGTGGCGGAATGCATCCTGTTCCTGGCCTCCGACGCGGCGTCCTATGTTACGGCCGCCTGCCT
>JBDKIR010000091.1:0-3708 GCA_039797035.1 Pseudomonadota bacterium
ATGGCGAATGCAATCCACCGCCGAAAAAACCAGGGTGATCCCGGCCGATGTCACCGCAAGGCTACCATCCCGATAAAGGCCCAGAATGGTTTCCGCGGCATGCGCCACTTTCTCCAAGCGCGACAGGCCCAAAAACCCGCAAGTGCCCTTGATGGTATGGATCTGCCGGAAGACCTCAGCCAGGGTCGGTGCATCATCCGGCGCGCGTTCCAGGCGCAACAGCGCCTCATCCGTGGCGCTCAACCCTTCGTGGGTTTCGGTCAGAAAATCGGCCAGTAAATCGTCCATCGCCATCCCCAAGGATCGTCTGATCCGCGGAGTATGCGCCGACGGGGACAAACAAACGGTAAAGCCCGCGCATCTTCACGGTGATTATTCCGTGGGGCGATGAACAAAAGCGCGGCATCAGGCCGGCAGGCTGATCAGCAAGGGGGCGGGCCCATCGCCTGCTGTCAAGGCAAGGCTTAAACGCAATTCGGCCGCGCGCGCACTCATGCAGAACCACAAGGCCAAGGCGTCACGGCTTGTGATGTCACGCGGCAAAGGGGCGCCGGCCAGATCACGCACCAATAAGGGATTCCAATTGGCCCCGGCACCAATCGGCAAGATCGCGATCTCACGCGCAAGATCGCCACCGATTCGCACCGTGCCGCCGCGCGGCAATGCCTCACCGCCCAATAGCAGGCCGGTCAGCAATACCGGCACCAGGGTTTCGGAAAGCGGCGCCGCTTCCGGCAGATCACCAATATCCAGATGCGCCCGGCCACCTGCCACCTGCCCCTTCAGCAAGCCAAGCACACTCCCCAGGGTGCGTGCTTCGCTCCCCCCCAATAGGGCGCGCCACAGCAACAGGCGCCGGCGCAGCATATCCGCGGCGTCCTGCGCCAGATCGGAAGCCTCAGCGCCGGCATCACCCAGCATTTCGAGCGCATTGCCAATGGTTCCAGCCAGACCGCCCAGGTCATGGCAGAGCCGAAGGCCAATCAACCGCGTCAGGCGCAGTTGCAGATCAGAGCTTGCATCGGGTTCAGACCCGGGGATCACTTGCGTCATGGGATCAATCAGTATCCTCTTTATCCCTAGCCACTGATTAACGATGGAACCGGATAGTGACCGCCGCGATAGAACCAGGCATGCGCGTGCAGCACCCAACCCAGCCTGATTGGGGCTCAGGGCAAGTGCAATCCGTCATTGGCGACCGCGTAACGATTAATTTCGAGCATGCCGGCAAGGTCCTGATCAATGCCCGCCTGATCGACCTGATTATCGAGGCCCCACAGACAAAATGACCGAGCTTTTTGACGCTGCCCTGGTGACCCTGACCGATTGGCGGCTACTGGCGGCAGCGCTGGCAACGGCCATCGCCGGCCTGATGCGGGGCTATGCCGGTTTTGGCACCGCCGTGATCCTGGCGCCGATCTATTCCGTGCTCTGGAGCCCCATGGCCGGGGTGCCGGTGATGCTGCTGATGGAGCTGATCGTCTCCATCCAATTGCTCCCCAGCGCCTTCAAGGATGCGGACCGGCGCGTGATCCTGCCCATTGGCGGCACAGCAGCGCTGATGACCCCCCTTGGCGCCTATATCCTGATCACCGCGGATGGGGAGGTTCTCCGGCGTGCCATCGGCGCCTTTGTGCTGGTTTTTGGCGGGCTGCTGATGTCAGGCTGGCGCTACAATGGTTCCCGCCCCTTGCCGCTGAATATGGCGGTGGGGGCGGTTTCTGGCCTGCTGAAGGGCTCCACAGGCATGTCCGGCCCGCCGGTCATTCTCTATTTGCTGGCGGGGCAGGAAGCGGCCAAGACGCATCGCGCCAATCTGATTCTGTTCTTTTCGGTGATTTCGCTGATTTCGGTCTTCCCGCCATTATTCCTTGGGCTGTTTGACCTGGCCATCCTGGCACGCTCCGCCGTGCTTTTGCCGATCCTGGTCATTTGCGCCCGCATCGGGGCCAAGCTTTTTCATGTGATCCCACAGCGCTGGTATCGCCCCTTTGCCCTGATTGTGCTGCTGGGGGCGGGGTCCATCGCGCTGTTGATTTGAACAAGGGGGGTCTTGCGCCAGACCCCGCTTCGCCCCCAAATCCGCCCTTATGAACGCCCAATTGCCGCATCCCGCGCCCCTGATGGACCCTTTCGGGCGCCACGTGTCCTATTTGCGCGTTTCCGTGACGGATCGCTGCGATCTGCGCTGCGTCTATTGCATGGCGGAAGACATGAGCTTCCTGCCCAAGGCGGAAATCCTCACGCTTGAGGAATTGGAACGGCTATCGGCGGCTTTCATCTCACTCGGTGTGGACAAGATCCGGCTGACCGGTGGCGAACCCCTGGTGCGCAAGAATGTCATGTCCCTGATCCGTGGCTTGGGCCAGCGGATCGGCCCCGGAGGCTTGCGTGAACTGACGCTGACCACCAATGGCACGCAGCTTGTGCGCTATGCTGATGAGCTTTTCGCGGCCGGCGTGCGGCGCCTGAATGTATCGCTTGATACGCTGGATGCCGATGCCTTTGCCGCCGTGACACGCTGGGGCAAGATTGAACAGACCCTGGATGGCATATTCGCCGCCAAGGCTGCGGGGCTTGCCATCAAGATCAATGCCGTCGCGCTGAAGGGCGTGAATGAGCATGAATATGACCGCATGATCGCCTGGTGCGGTGAACACGGCTTTGATCTCTGTTTGATTGAGACCATGCCGATGGGCGATATCACCGGTGATCGCACGGATCAGTATTTGCCGCTGTCGCTGGTGCGTTCCAGGCTCAAGCAGAACTGGACACTGGAAGACACTGATTATTCCACCGGCGGCCCGGCGCGCTACATGCGCGTGAAGGAAACCGGTCAGCGGATCGGCTTCATCACGCCCATGACGCATAATTTCTGCGAAAGCTGCAATCGCGTGCGCCTGACCTGCACGGGCACGCTTTACATGTGCCTGGGCCAGGATGATGCGGCGGAATTCCGCGCCTTGCTGCGTGACCCCGGCATTGATGATCTTGCTTTGACGGAAGCCATTCGCCAGGCCATCACCCGCAAACCCAAGGGGCATGATTTCGTGATTGATCGCCGCCACAATCGCCCGGCCGTGGCCCGCCACATGAGCGTTACCGGTGGCTGAAACCCTGCAATCCCTGATCGCCGCCCTGACCATTCCGGGCCTGCCGGGCTGGACCGGCCTTTTGGCGAGCCTCGCGCTTGGCTTGCTCGTGCTCGCCTTTCTCGGCATGCCCTTTGCCGTTTATGGCGTGAAATCCCGCCTGGAAGCCCTGGAACTGCAAATCACGGAATTGCGCGCCGAATTGCGCCGTGCGGCGCCCAGCGCCGCGCCGCGCGCGCCGGTGGAACAGGATTGGGTGGAACCGGCGGGCTATGCGCGGCGCGAAGTGGAAGCCGGGCCGCGCCTGGCCGCGCCAGTCCCACCGCCGCCTGCTTATAGCGACCCGCCATCCAAGGATCGCCGGTCCGAACCACGCCTGGATTGGCGGCCGCCGCGCGGCTAGAGCGTGTTGCGTTCACATGGCTTCACGCAACCCGCTCTAGTTCATTGTTTTTCGAGCATCTTCACCCGTTCAGATAATTCCATCTGAACGTGATCTGCTCTAGACCTGCCCCCTTGCAGACATGCCCCGGCCTCGGCTTGATGGGGCCTGACAGGTCAGGAGGAAGCGGATGCGCGTCAGCGTGATCCAGATGAACCAGGGTAGCGACAAGGC
>JBDKIR010000092.1:0-4317 GCA_039797035.1 Pseudomonadota bacterium
GGGTTCGCTGCGGGCCTTGGCCGGCTGCTTTGGCTTTTCAGGCGATGAGGTGGAAAAAAAATGCCGCGTCCTGTCAGGGGGGGAAAAAGCCCGGCTGGTCATGGCGCTTATCCTGTATGATCCGCCGAATTTTCTGGTGCTGGATGAACCGACAAACCACCTGGATATGGCGACGAAGGAAATGCTGATCAGCGCCTTGGCTGCCTATGAAGGCACCATGCTTTTCGTCTCCCACGACCGGCATTTTCTGGCGGCGCTGTCCAATCGCGTGCTGGAACTGACGCCGGAAGGTATTCATGATTTCGCTGGTGGCTACACGGAATATGTGGCGCGCACCGGCCATGAAGCCCCTGGCCTGCACAGCTAAAGCAGGTGCAAGCCAGGTAAAATCACTTGGCGACGCGGAAGATCTGACCGGATAACCTTCCGGTCAGTGTCGTTGTGAATAAGGGCGACGTTATTCCACCCTGATCCGCCCGGCGCGCGCAATCGCGCCGAAATCCTCACGCTCCTGCCGGATGAAACTCAGCATTTCCGCAGGCGTAGTGATGCGCGGTGCAGCGCCAAGATCGCGAATGCGGTTTGCAATGGCGTCTTCGCGCAACGCCTGATTGATCACGCTATTCAGCTTTTGGATGATATCGTCCGGCGTGCCCTTTGGTGCCATGAAGGCATACCAAGCCACCCATTCACGCGCATCCAGGCCAAGTTCCATCATCGTTGGCACATCGGGTAGCCGGTCTGATCTTTCGCGGCCTGTCATGGCCAAAGCGCGGAGCCGCCCCCCCGCGATATGCCCGGCACTCGCGCCAAGGCTATCCACCGTAATCGGGATCTCATTCGCGATCACCGCAGTCATGGATTGCACGGTACTGCGATAGGGCACGCCCGGCATGTCCAGTTTGTGGCGAAGCTTCGTGCTTTCTGCCACCAGATGCGGAATGCTGCCGGATGAGGGATTGCCATAACGCCATTCGCCAGGCTCAGCCTGCACACGCGCAATAAATTCCGGCATGGTACGGAAAGGCTGCGACGGGTTCAGCAACCAAACCAAAGGCGAAGTGACGGCGACAGAAATCGAGGCGAATTCTTCCACCGGATCAAAGGGCATATTGGGATAGATGCTGCTGCCGATGGAAATCGCACCGATATGGGCGAACATGAAAGTATTGCCGTCAGGCCGGCTGCGCTGCAAATCCTGCATGCCGATAATGCCATTGGCACCAGGCTTGTTTTCCACCACCACCGGCTGGCCAAGCAATTCGCCAAGCCGCGGCGCCAGGATACGCGCATACACCTCATACCCGCCGGCGGCGCTGGGCACGATCAGGCGGAGCGGGCGGTTCGGCCAATCACGGCTTTGGGCGAGTACGGGCGGCGCGGCCAGAAGACCGAGCGCGGCGCGGCGGGTGATGCGCATGATCGTTTACTCCCTCAAAAAAAAATGACGTCACGGGCGTATTGCCCATGCGTTTTTATGATCCAGGATATTCATCCTTTGCCGCCTACAGCAAGCATGCCATTGGTGCATGGCTTCATGACGGCGAAAGCCCCGCAAGCCTTGCGGCGCGGCGTGCATTGGCCAATTCATCACGCAAAAACCGCGCAAAGCCATCTGGTGTGCGTTGTTCGGCGCCGGCCAAAATGGCGCCGACTTCGCCGATGCGTGATTGTATCGCGGCGTCATCCAACGTCGCGGTAAGCGCGGCATGGAGCTTCCCAACAATCTCAGCCGGCGTGGCCGCTGGCACCAAAAGGCCGCCATAACTCCCGGCCGTGAAATTGGGCAGGCCCGCTTCAATGAAGGTCTGCACACCCGGAAGATGCGCGGATCGTGCCTGGGTTGCGATGGCGATGATGGGGGCCTTGCCATCCTGATGCAGCGGCAGGGCTGAGGGCAATTCCACCATGCCGGCATCAACCGTGCCGCTGATCAAATCCGCAACCATGGCGCTGCCGCCGCGATAGGGCACATGGGTTGCGCGCACATTCGCCCCCGCCAGCAATAATTCCAAGGCAAGATGCGCGGCACTGCCACTACCGGGTGTTGCAACAGTCAAGGCGCCATCACGCTGGCGCATCAGTGCAATCAATTCCGTCAAGCTGCGCACGGGCAAACGCGCCGTGACCTGGCAGATCATGGGCAAAATACCCACCAGACCAATGGGGCGGAAATCACGTTCCACATCATAGGGAATATTGGCTTGCAGCACAGGATTGGCGGTAAGGGGACCGCCCGCGCCAAACAGCAGCGTATAGCCATCGGCTGGCGCACGCGCGACCAATTCGGCCCCAAGGCTTCCACCAGCGCCAGCACGGTTTTCGATGACGATGGGCCTGCCCAAGCGTTCTGCCATCGGGCCTGCAACCAGGCGCGCCAGGATATCCGTATTGCCGCCCGCAGCGAAGGGCACGATCATGCGCATGGGGCGGTCTGGATAAGCCATGGCGCTGCGCATGATGGAAGCCGCAGCCAGCGGCGCCACCGCGCCCAATAGCAAGCGACGTGAAATCATATGCGTATCCTCCAATATCGCGTCTATGCGCGTTGGCGGATAGGCTCGCATTGTCGCCCATGAAGGGCAAGCGTGTCTTGCGAATATGGTATGCCTGCCGCAGACTCCGCCGCCAAACGATAGGAGAGTTACCGATGGAACAAAGACCACTCGGCAAGACCGGCCTTAGTGTTTCCGTTCTCGGTTACGGGTGTGGCGCCATCGGCGGCTTGATGGTGAAGGGCAGCGCGGCCGAACAGGATCGCGCCATTGGCCGCGCCATTGACCAGGGCATTACGTATTTCGATACCGCGTCTGCTTATGGTGATGGCGTATCCGAAAGCAATCTGGGCCGCGCATTGAAAGCACTTGGCGCGAAGGTGGTTGTGGGCACCAAGGTGCGCATCCGTGGGCCGCAACGGGGG
The DNA here is from genome assembly GCA_039797035.1 of Pseudomonadota bacterium. Classification (GTDB taxonomy): domain Bacteria; phylum Pseudomonadota; class Alphaproteobacteria; order Acetobacterales; family Acetobacteraceae; genus Neoroseomonas. The sequence continues at coordinate 2,921 of JBDKIR010000092.1, forward strand.
GATATTGCCGGCACCATCACGCAATCCATTGATGCCAGCCTGGCCCGGCTTGGCCGCGATTATGTGGACATTTTTCACCTGCATGAACCCATCACCCAATCAGGTGAAGCACCAAGCTTCACGGCCGATCAGATATTGCAGGAAGCCGTGCCGGTACTCCGCAAACTGCGCGACCAGGGCAAGATCCGCTTCTATGGTATTACCGGGCTTGGCGATGCGCCCATGCTAAGGCGCGTTTTGGATGAAGGCGGCTTTGCTACGGCGCAAATGCCCTACAATATCCTCAATCCCAGTGGCGTTACGCCCTTGCCCGCAGGGTCTTCCATGCCGGATCTGGGTGGCGTCATTCATCATGCAGGCAAGGCGGGCATTGGCGTTATGGCCATTCGCATCCTTGCCGGTGGTGCGCTGAGTGGTTCCGAAGATCGCAGTCCGCTTGGTGTGCCCAAGGTTGAACCCATTGCCTCTGGCGTCAGCTATGCCGCCGATGTGCAGGCGGCACGGCGCCTTCTACCCTTGATCGAAGCTGGCCATGCCAAGGATCTGGTGGAATTGGCGCTGCGCTTTTCCGCCATGCCGCAGGAAATCAGTACGGTATTGGTGGGCACGGCGAGTATCGCGGAACTCGACCACGCTGTGGCAGCGATCAATCAAGGGCCGCTTTCGGCAGAGGCCTTGGCCATGCTCCCTGCCTTGCGGAACCCTTGAGATCAACGCTGACGTCCTGCCAGCCCTAACCGGCCAGGGACGCCTTGCCTTGTGCGCCAGCGGCGCGACATTCGGCAGCGGTGGGGCGCTTCAGGCCCATGATGTCGCGCAGCGTGCTGCCGGGATAATCGCGGTGAAACACGCCACGGCGTTGCAATTCCGGCACCACAAGGCGCACAAAATCCTCATAGGCGCCGGGAATATGCGTAGCTGCCATCACGAAGCCATCGCAAGCACCGCCATGGAACCATTCTTCCATCTGATCCGCGACCTGCTTGGGTGTGCCGACAAAGGCGTGATGTTCATGCACGGTGCCCCGGCCTGACACCTCCACAAAATCACGCACGGAGGGATTTTTCTTGCCCGACAGCATGATTACGCGATCACGAAAGCCGTGCCATGACAGCCCGGCCAATTCATCATCATTCAGCGGTTCGTCATAAGGCTTGCTGCCCAGGTCCCAATTCAACACTTCCGAAAGCAGGGTCAGTCCATCAATCGGGCGTGCGGTGGCTTCAATCACCGCCTGCTTTTCCGCCGCCATATCCGCGCTTTCAGCGGGGATGGCATAGCAGGCGGGCAGGATCTTCACCGAATCCGGATCACGCCCTTCCGCCGCCACGGCGGCCTTGAATTCGCGATACTGCTTTTTGCCATTTTCCAGATTGGGATAAATGACAAAAACCGCC
>JBDKIR010000093.1:0-2816 GCA_039797035.1 Pseudomonadota bacterium
ATGGAATTGCACGGCGTCCGCCCGGAAAATTATGGCTTCTATTTTGGTGCCAATGCCTTTGGGATCATGCTGGCCGGGCAAAGCACGGCGCGCTTGGCGGAACGGATGGCCCCCGCGCGATTACTCGATATCGCCATCAGCATCAGCGCCCTCTCTGGCGCGGCATTGTTACTGACCACGCTGACAGGTTTTGGGGGCTTCCCCGCCATTGTCGCTGCGCTGTTTGTCTATGTGGCCATGATCGGTGCGGTCATGCCCCTCAGTGTTGCCCGAGCCATGGCACCGCATGGCGCCATTGCGGGCAATGCCTCGGCGCTGATGGGCACGCTGCAATTCGGCGCGGGCGCCTTGGCCGGCGTCGCCCTGGGCGCCCTGCAAAATGGCACCGCGCTTCCCATGGGGATGGTCGTGGCGCTTTGTGGCGTGGGTGGTTGGCTTGTGCGGCGCTTGTTGGTCAGGAAAGCGTCGGCAAGCTAGTCAGAAGCACTGCGTGAGTTGGAAAACGCGTCCAGTCAGGCATTTGGTGCGCGTCCCGTGAAGGCAACGCGCACCAAGCGCCGGCGCATCACATCATCTTCTTGCCAAGCGTCCAGCCACCATCCACGGTCAGTACCGCGCCGGTGGTGAAGGATGACGCCTCACTGGCCAGGAACAGCATGGCATTGGCGACTTCCTGGGTTTCACCCCAGCGACCCATGGCGTGAATATTCCTGATCTTCTGGCTGGTTTCCGCATCCTGGAAGTAGCGTTCCGTCATTGGCGTGCGGATCACGCCCGGCGCCACCGCATTCACACGGATATTGTTCGGCGCCAATTCCATCGCCAGTGCCTTGGTCAAGCCCACCACCGCGTGTTTGGAGGTGACATAGGCAACACGTTCCGGTGTTGCGACCAAGCCAAGGGTGGACGCGATATTCACAATCCGCCCCGGCTTGCCGAGTGCAATCAGGCGCCGTGCAAAGGCCTGGGATGGCAGGAAGCTGCCGGTGACATTGATGCCCATGGTGCGCTGCCAATCTTCAAAAGAAAGATCAAGCAGCGGGCTGATTTCCCTGACGCCGGCGCAATTCGCCAAAACATCCAAGCGGCCCAATACGCTTTCCGCACCCGCGATGAAATCGTGCACGGCATCGGGCTTCACCACATCCAGGGTGAAGGCATGCGCCTCACCGCCTTTTTTGCGGATATCAGCAGCGGTGGCTTCCACCGCGGCCTGATCAATATCGGCCACCGCCACCCGCGCGCCTTCTTCCGCGAAAGCCAGGGCCACTTGCCGGCCAATGCCACTCGCCGCACCGGTGACCAATACGCCTTGATCCTGGAATCTCATATCCATGCTCCTCAAGCGTTATGCCGCAATCAGGTCAGCGGCTTTTTCGGCAATCATATTGGTGGCGGCATAGGTATTGCCGGAAACCATGGTGGGCATGCAGGAAGCATCAGCCACACGCAGCCCCTCAAGCCCGATCACCTTCATGGTCGCGGGATCAACCACCGCCATGGGATCAATGCCCATCTTGCAGGACCCAATCGGGTGATAGGTGGTGGAACCCGTCGCGCGCGCATGGGCCATCCATTCATCATCGGTCTGGACTGCGGGGCCTGGGAAATTCTCGGCAATCACGTAATCGGCCAAGGGGCGCGTTTCCAGCAATTTCCGCATGTATTTCATCGCCGCCAGCAGCGCGTCGCGGTCCATCTGGTCCTGCAAGTAATTTGGCTGGATTTCCGGCTTCGCGCGCGGGTCCGCCGAAAGCGCCTTCAACCAGCCCTTGCTTTCCGGGCGCAGCTGAGAACACCCAAGCGTCATGCCCGGCTGAGTATCCAATTCGGTCACGCCGTAACGCCCGGTTGGGTAGCTGGCGGGCGCGAAGTAAAGCTGCATATCGGGTGTGGCGAGACCTTCGCGGGTCTTGAAGTAGCCGCCCGCATGGCTGGGGCTGGCCGTCAGAAGCCCCTTGCGGCTGAAGGCATATCGCAGCACCTCAAGCGCCAATCGCACGCCACGCGAACGTTCATTGAGCGAACCCGCCCCCTTCACCAAAGCCGAAACGCGCACCGCGTAATGGTCGCGCAGATTCTTGCCCACGCCAGGCAGCGCATGGACAACATCAACACCAATGCCGGATAGCCATTCCGGATCACCAACGCCCGAAATTTGCAATAGTTGCGGCGTATTGATCGCGCCGCCTGAGAGGATCACATCGCGCCGCGCACGGATGGTGATGGGCGCGCCGCCTTCCTGCGTGTAGCGAATGCCCACCGCGCGCTTGCCTTCAAACACAATCGCTTCCGCCAAAGCGCGCTGGATCAGCTTCAGATTGGGGCGCGACAGGGCCGGGCGCAGATAGGCATCCGCCGGGCTCCAGCGCCGGCCACCGCGCATCATTTGCTGATAGAGAAACGTGCCTTCCTGATTGCCGGAATTGTAATCCGGTGTGCGCCGCAGCCCCAGCGCCTCATTCGCTGCCATATAGGCTTCGGATAGATCATGCGGGTCGCGCTGATCTTCGATGGAAAGCGGGCCGTTATTGCCGCGCACGGAAGGGTCTCCGCCGCCATTGCCGCGGGTTTCCGCGCGCTTGAAATAGGGCAGCACATCATCCCAAGACCAGCCGCGGCAGCCCAGCTGCGCCCACATGTCGTAATCCGCGCTTTGGCCGCGCACATAAAGATGGCCATTGATGGACCCCGAACCGCCAATCACCTTGCCGCGCGGGAAGGGGATTTTGCGATTATCGATGTAAGGTCCGGGGGCGGTTTCATAGCCCCAATTCAGCTTTGGATTGTAGACGGTCTTGTTGAAGCCGGCCGGG
>JBDKIR010000094.1:0-4086 GCA_039797035.1 Pseudomonadota bacterium
GGCCCAGCGGAATGCCTGATTTTTTATGAAAAAAACCGGAGTGACGCAAGAAAAAAGTAACCAAAATTAATCAATATATCCGATGGTTTCATCCCATCGGCCGACCATCCCGCGCTGGTTGCTGTGGCGGGATGGAGGATCCCTGCGGCCGCATCAAAAGCGGCGGCCGCAAGGTCTCAGATCTTCAATTGTTGATGGGAAAATTCTTCAGGGCAGGCGGAAGACAATCGGCTTGGCGCCTTCCCACAATACCGCGCGGCCCGCCTTGGCGAGGCGATCAAGGCCATCCCGAATGGTCAGGAAGTGGTTGCCGGCCAATTGGCCTGCCTTGCTGGCGAAGCAGGTCGGGCCATAAGCGACCAGGATTTCCGTTTCGCTCATGGAGCCGGGATGGACGATGATTTGTCCTGGCGCCGGGTAGCTGGTGGCGTTTTCCCAGGGGATGGAGAGTTCGCGCTCACCCATCGGGATCCAGCAGGCTTCCCCGGACCAACGCACATGGATGATGCGGTCCTGATACGGCAGCAGGGCACGGAAGCGGGCGCAGGTTTTCGGTGCTGCGGCTTCTTCGAAAAACGCTTCGAAGATTTCGCCACCAATATCGATGATGATGTCAGCCATGGGCACCCCTTTCCTGCGCCGACCTGATGCCGGCGCGCGGGGGTTACGCGACCCGGCCGCGCTTGCCAAGCCGGGGCGCGCTGCCGGACCGCTTGCGCCCTTCCATGCCGGGGCCGGGCTTGGCTCCGGGCTTGGCTCCGGACTTGGATTTAGCAAAACCCTTACCGGGCGCAAAAACCTTACCAGGCTTGCCCGCGCCATGCTTGGCGGGTTTGGCAGGTTTATCCGCTTTTGCTGGCTTGCTGGCGCTCATGACCTTCTCCGGGCGGGCCGGGCGCGTCGGTGCGGGCCGTTCCGCCGGGGCTGGGGCTTCACGCGCCGACTGGTGGAAGGGCTGCATTGGTTGGATCAGGATATCCTCATGATCCTCGGCGCTGGTCTGGCGGGCGGCGGCGGCGAAGCGCTGCGCCGCATAGGGGGCGATTTCCACCATGGTTTCCTGGCCCAGAATGCGGATCCGGCCGATTTCCTGGCGCGTCAGATGCCCGCGACGGCACAGGAAGGGCAGCAGCCAGCGTGGATCAGCATTGCCATTGCGCCCGATATTCAAGCGGAACCAGACGCCTTCGCCACCACGCGGCGGGCCTTCTGCGCCAGCTTCGCGCCGCGCCTCGCGCCGTTCCGGGCGTTGTTCGGCGATTTCCTCAGGCGCGGGCAATGGGGCGCGCAATAATTTGAGCAGCGCCGCTGCCAGCACTTCCGGGGTAAAGCTGGCACTGCCAAGCAGGCGTTGCGCCAGGGCAAGATCTTCCTCACCCGGTTCTTCCGCCAAAAGGCTTTGCACCTGTTCCGCCAGGCGCTCCGCATCGCGCGCGCGAACGGCATCGGCTGATGGCGCGGGGCCCCAGCTGGCGGCGACCTTGGCGGCACCGATCAACCGTTCCGCCATGCGACGGCGCGGATGGGGTACCAGCAAAACACTGGTGCCCTTGCGCCCGGCGCGGCCAGTCCGGCCACTGCGATGCAGCAGGGTTTCCGAATCACGCGGCAATTCCGCGTGAATCACCAAATCCAGTTCCGGCAAATCAATGCCGCGGGCTGCAACATCGGTCGCGACACAAACGCGGGACCGGCCATCGCGCAGCGCTTGCAGGGCGCGTAGCCGTTCGGCTTGCGTCAATTCGCCGGAAAGCGCCACGGCGGGAAAGCCGCGTTCCGCCAGATTGCCATGCAGCCGCGCGACCGCGGCGCGCGTGGCGCAAAACACCATGGCGAGTGGCGGGTTTTCCAGGCGCAGCAGATTGACCACGGCACGTTCAATTTCATGCGGTGCCACCAGCATGGCGCGATAGGTGATATCGCCATGCGCTTCACCGCCACCGCCCACTTCAAGGCGCAAGGCATCGCGCTGATAGCTTTTGGCGAGCCCGGCAATGGCGCGCGGCACGGTGGCCGAAAACATCAGCGTGCGGCGTTCCGGCGGCAGGCGATCCAGGATCGCTTCCAATTCCTCACGGAAGCCCAGGTCAAGCATTTCATCGGCTTCATCAAGCACAACGACGCGCAAGGCATCGGGCTTCAGATTGCCGCGTTCCAGATGGTCACATAGGCGGCCGGGGGTGCCGACCACGATATGCACGCCAGCCAGCAATTGCCGTTTTTCACCAATCGGGTCCATGCCGCCAACGCAGGACGCAATGCGCCCACCCGCCGGGGCGTAAAGCCAGGTGAGTTCCGCCTTGACCTGCAAGGCCAATTCACGCGTTGGCGCGACCACAAGCGCCAAAGGCGCACCGGGAGGTGGCAGGCGTTCAGCCTCGCCCAGGATTTCGGGGGCCATGGCTAGGCCGAAAGCGACTGTTTTGCCCGAACCCGTCTGCGCCGAGACAAGCAAATCCTGCCCGGCAGCGTCATCCGCGAGCACGGCCGTTTGCACCGGCGTTGGGGCGGCATAGCCACGAGAGGTGAGCGCCGCCTGGAGTGCGGCGGGAAGACCAGCGAAAGACATGAAGAATGGGTCCGGGAAAAGCTGAGTGTCTCTGCGCCTCTGTACCGCGCCGCGTCAAGCTTTGCGTGATCCTGGGCCATTGATCCTGGCGCATGGCTGGGTCACGCTAGGGGCAGAAGCAATGGGGGAGAAACGCCATGCAAGAAAGCATTGTATTTCCGGGCAAGGTCGAATGGTCCGGCGAAAATCCAGGGATTTCATTGAAGGAGGACCCGAATGGGCCCTTCACCACGCTGGCCAGTTTTTTCCGCGTGGTGCTTTCCCCCCATGGTGCGGGCCATGCGCTGGTCTTGATGCAATCCCCGCATGAGGCAAACCCGGCCGAAGGGGCCGCGAATTGGTGCCTGACGGATAATGAACCCCTCGCGCGTTGGCTGATTGCCGAATACCTCAGCCATTTCGGCGCCTTTCGCGGCATTGCGGGCCTGGCTGGCCTGCGTTTCCGCAAATTGGATGAGGTGAAAAGCGCGGGCGATCCGCGCAGCCATTACAGCGAAAGCGTGCGCGCGGGGGATATGACAGTCTCCTTGGCGTGGCAGGGGCTGGGTGAGCCCTTCTGCTTCGCCTTCGCGCCGCCGCAATCCGCAACTGGCAAGCATGTGATGCCAAGCCTGTTCATCGGCTGCGAAAGCGCGGCCGTGACGGTGAATGGCATCCGCCGCCCCGGTGCGCCCATTCCGCGTGAAGTGGCGGGGCGCAAGATCAGCACCGCCATGCTCGCCTTCAGCGAGACCTGGCTGCGCGTGTAACGCGCATTAGGCCGCGCGGTATTGCCGGAGAGATCCGGCATGCATGATCCGCCCTGCCAATGGGCGGCCAATGATGCGTTCCGCCAGCCGCGCGGCTTCAATCAGCCGGTCAAGATCAATGCCGGTTTCAATGCCCATCTCATGGCACAGAAACACCATATCTTCGGTGCAGATATTCCCCGCACCGCGCGCATCGCCATGGCCGGCAAAGGGGCAACCGCCCAGGCCCGCCACGGAACTGTCAAACAGCGAAACACCCATCTCAAGCGCCGCCAGGACATTGGCCGTGCCTAGCCCGCGCGTGTCATGCAAATGCAGCCCCACTTCCACATCGGGGAGTTTTTCGCGCAGCATCCCAACCAGGCGGCGCACCGCCTGCGGATTGGCCCAGCCCATGGTATCGGCGAAATAGAGTTTCTTCAGATCAATACCGCGCTCCGCACATAGTCGATGCGCCCAGAGCAATTCCTGCACCGGGCGTTCCGGCGAGATTTCTCCTGCGTAATTGCAGCCAAAGGCGGTCATCACCAAGGCGCGTTCCACGGTGACGCCAGCTTCGGCGTAAAGATCAAGCCAGCGCACCACACGGTCCCGCATTTCAGCCGCCGTGCAGTTATTATTGCGCTTGGCGAAGGCATCCGATGTGTAAAGGCTGATCTTGCCGACCAGATCAACACCCTTGGCAGCGCGCGCGCGATGGAAGCCCTGTTCATTCAGCCAAAGCGCTTCATAGCGCACGCCAGGGCGCTTTTTGATGGCGGCAAAAAA
>JBDKIR010000095.1:0-5015 GCA_039797035.1 Pseudomonadota bacterium
GCGCGGTCATGCCCCGGCTCAGCCCCGCATCCAGGCGGAATTTCGCGTCATCCAGCGCATTTACGCCAAACGCCGCCGCGACATAGGGGCCTTCAACAAATTGCGCCTTCGCCGGCGCCGAAAGACCCAAGGCCAAGGCAAAGCCCAAAGCGCCAAAGGCGCGCGCAGATGATGGGGAAGTGGCGTTCATGGGGTGCAGTCTAGCGGTGCTTGTTCGACAAAAGAAGAGTCACACATTCTGCGCCGTTCAAGACGCATCGGCTGCGATGGCGGCCAAGGGGCCGAGCGCTTCCTGATCGGACATGCCGGCCAAAGCGCCGCGCGGCAAAAGCCGATTGGCATGGCCCATTTTCCGACCAACACGCGCTTCGCCCTTGCCATAGAGATGCGGCGCGATGCCGGCCTGCCCTTGCAATCCCGGCCAGGCGGCCATGCCTTCCGGCCCGATCAGATTACGCATCACCGCATCATGGTGACGCTCGGCCGGGGCCAACGGCAGGCCCACCACAGCACGGATATGCTGTTCGAATTGAGAGGCGACGCAGGCATCCATGGTCCAATGCCCGGAATTATGCGGCCGTGGCGCGATTTCATTGCCGATCAAACGGCCATCGGGCAGCAGGAACATCTCCAGCGCCACCAGCCCCACCAGATCAAGCCCGCGCGCGACAGCGGCGACATGATCGCGCGCAGCTTGCGCGATTTCGGGCGCCATGCGCGCCGGGGCGAAGCTGATATCCAGAATGTGGTGGCGGTGTTCATTTTCGGCCGGATCAAACACGGCCAGCGCCCCATCGGCACCGCGCGCCGCAATGGCGGAAATCTCCCCCTTGAAGGCGACGAAGCCTTCCAGGATCAGCGGGCGCGGCGCCAAGCGCGCCCAGGCCGCCGCCAGATCATCGGCATGGCGCAGCACCGCCTGCCCGCGCCCATCATAACCAAGCCGGGTGGTCTTTAGCACCGCGGGCAGGCCAAGTTCCGCGACCGCCGCCTGCAATTCGCCTTCCGTACGCACGGCGCGCCAGGGCGCCACCGGCACGCCGATGCTTTCAAGAAATGCCTTTTCCTGCAAACGATCCTGGCAAATGGCGAGTGCCTTGAGACCCGGCCGGCAAGCCACGCGGCGTGAGAGGATTTCCACTGTCTCCGCCGGGACATTTTCAAATTCGAAGGTGACGACATCCACCTGATCGGCAAAGCGCGCCAGGGCGGCCTGATCCTCATAAGCTGCCACGGTGCGCGCTGCGGCTACCTGCATGCCGGGTTCATCCGCGCCGGGGGCGTAGATGTGGCAGCGATAGCCAAGCCGCGCCGCCGCCAGCGCCGACATGCGGCCAAGCTGCCCACCGCCCAGAATGCCAATCATGGCCCCCGGGGGCAGGGCTGTCATACCGGGCTCTCCGGCACGCTATCGGTTTGCGCGGCGCGCCAGGCGGCAAGCCGCCCTGCCAGCGCCGCATCCTGCAAGGCGAGGATGGAGGCCGCCAAAAGCGCCGCATTGATGGCCCCTGCGCGGCCAATCGCCAGCGTGCCAACCGGAATGCCCGCCGGCATTTGCACGATGGAAAGCAAGCTATCCACGCCGGCCAGCGCCGCGCTTTGCACCGGCACGCCAAGCACCGGCAGCGCGGTCATGGAAGCGGCCATGCCGGGCAAATGCGCCGCACCACCAGCACCCGCGATAATCACCTGCAAGCCGCGCCCGGCAGCCGCCTTGGCGTAATCAAATAGCCGTTCGGGGGTGCGATGCGCCGATACCACGCGGGTTTCATGCGCAATGCCCAGTTTTTCCAGGGTTTCGGCGGTGTGGCGCAGCGTGTCCCAATCGGACCGGCTGCCCATGATCACGCCCACCAGCGGGCGCGCTGCTTCTGTTCCGGCCATCGCTTGGGCTCCGTTCAGGCAATGATGTCAGGCAAAAGCTGGCTATCAAGCCAGGCGATTTCATCTTTCAGCTTCAATTTGCGCTTTTTCAGGCGCTGCAGCTGCAATTGATCCACCGGACCTGAATCAAGCCGCGCAATCACGGTATCAAGGTCTCGATGCTCCGTCCGCAATTCATGCAGGCGGCGCAGCAGGGCGTCTCGGTCAGCGATCATCGGCCTCGGGCCACGGGCGAAAACTGTTGATGCATTCAGATGCGGTTTTGCTGTAGCATGAAATATCGGTCCGTGACAGGCCAAACCTGCCGGGCCGCAGCACAGCATAGGACACTTCGGAATGCCCCTGGATGCCCGGATTGCCTCCCTCACGCAGCGCCACGCGACGCTTGAACAGCAGATTTTCGAAGAAGATCATCGTCCGCAGCCAAATGCTGAAACGCTCAGCCGCCTGAAGCGGGAAAAGCTGCGCCTCAAGGAAGAAATGCAAAAGCTGCGCGACGGCCGCCCACACTAAGCGGCCAAGTCTGCGCGCTATAGGCCCCGCCGGACATGGCCGGCGGGCCTGATTTTACGCTGCCGCGTCTTCCTCGCCAGGGTTGCCAACAACCGCGAGGCCGCCAACCGCTGCGTTCAAATCAGATTGGCTGCACAGGCCCAAAATCACCGGATCACGCGGCTTGATATTCGCGCTGTTCCAATGGGTTTTGTCACGCACCTTGGTGATGGTTTCCTTGGTGGTGCCAAGCAGCTTCGCGATCGTGGTTTCCGGCACCTGCGGGAAGTTCCGCAACAGCCAGGCGATGGCATCGGGCCGATCATTGCGCTTGGAGACAGGGGTATAGCGCCCACCCTTTTGCTTGGATTTCGGCAGATGCGACACTTGCCGCACCATTTCGAGCCGCGCCTGAGCATCCGCTTCGCAGCGCTGGATTTCCTCACGGGTCAATTGGCCATTGCTGATCGGGTCATACCCGATAATACCCTGCGCCACTTCCCCATCGGCGATGGCCTGGATTTCGAGCGGGTGCATGCCGACAAAATCAGCGATCTGGTCGAAAGTGAGCGAGGTCTTATCAATCAGCCACACGGCGGTGGCCTTGGGCATCAAGGGCTGGTTCATGGCATAACCTCATGCGGGGCGGGCTGGCAGGAGAGGCCCCCGCCGCGTAAGGGGCTTCCTATACTGAGAGGTGCGGCCAGGGTCAAAGCCCGATCGCGCCAGGAGGAAAAAATGGCGTTACTGGATGAAGAAGACCGCCCGCGCCGGGCACCGCGTTTCCAGCCCATGGTGTTTGATGGCTGGGATGTGGCGCAGTTGCGGGAATATATTGCGGCCCTGCAAGCCGAAATTGCCCGCGCCGAAGCCGCGATTGGCGCCCGAGACGCCCAAAGGGCGGCGGCGGAGGCGTTTTTCAAGAAGGGGTAGGCCCCATCCGGGTCACCGGCGGGGCCCACCAGCCTGATTACGCGGCTTGCGGCAGGCTTGTCGGGCCTTTGCGCTGCACCGGGATCTGCCGGGGCTTCAGCGCTTCCGGCACCTCATGGCGCAGCTCAATATGCAGCAGGCCGTTTTCCAGGCGCGCGCCATTCACCACAATATGGTCCGCCAGCACGAAGCGGCGTTCAAAGCCGCGGCCCGCGATGCCACGATGCAGGAAGCGGCGCCCTTCTTCGGGCACTGCCTGCGGGCGGCCTTGCACCGTCAGCGTGTTCTGATGGGCGGTAATCTCAAGGTCGCTTTCCGCAAACCCGGCCACCGCCATGGTCAGCACATAGCTGTCATCGCTGGTTTTTTCGATATTGTAGGGCGGGTAGCCCTGGCCATCGGCCGAAACCCGCGCATTGTCCATCAGGCGCGCAAGCCGATCAAAGCCAATGGCGGTGCGGAAAAGGGGGGAAAAATCGATTGCATTCATAGCAGGGACACTCCTTCGCAAAGCAAGGTCCGTTGAGGCCAGCAAACACGGCACCTTCCTGCCCCCGATCGGGCTGCAAGCGGTCCGGTCCGCACCCGGGGCCCGAATGGCACCCCTGAGTATCCTCGACATGGCGTTCCAACCGCCCCCTTTCAAGGGGCTGTCAAGGCCAGAGCAAAAATCTTGCCCAGAAACAAGAAGGGCGCCGCCCCGCAAGCAGGGCAGCGCCAAAATCGTCCCAAAAGCGGCCGCGCGCTGGCGCGGCGTTACGCCAAAAAGGGGATCAGGCCTTCTTGCGCGTGCCAATGCCCGCGAATTTCTTGTTGAACTTCGCGATCTGGCCGCCCGTATCAATGATGCGCTGCTGGCCAGTCCAAGCCGGGTGGGACTTGGGATCAATATCCAGGCGAATGGTATCGCCTTCCTTACCATAGCAGGAACGGGTCTTATATTCGGTCCCGTCAGTCATGATGATGTTGATCTCATGATAAGCGGGATGGATATCGGTCTTCATCGCAGATGCTCACAAAAAATCGGCCGCCGATGCCGACCGGCCGCCAGGGAGCGCGGCGTATAGGATATCACTGCGGCCGGTGCAACCCAGAGCGATTGACCCCAGCGGCACACCGCGCCAGAGCTTGCCCGTCGTCACCACCAGCAGGGGCCCTTTCGCGTGACCTTCAATATCCTGTCGATCCAATCCTGGGTGACCTATGGCCATGTCGGCAATGCCAGCGCCATTTTTCCCCTCCAGCGCCTGGGGGCCGAGGTCTGGGGGGTGCATACGGTGCAATTCTCCAACCATACCGGCTATGGCGCCTGGCGCGGGCAGGTTTTTGGCGCGGATCTCATTCGGGAATGCGTGGAAGGCATGGCGGAACGCGGCGTGCTGGGCGCCTGCCACGCCGTGCTTTCGGGCTATATGGGTTCGGCCGAAATCGGCGCGGCGCTTCGCGATGCGGTGCTGCGCGTGAAGGCGGCCAATCCCCAGGCGCTTTGGTGCTGCGACCCGGTGATGGGAGATGTCGGGCGCGGCATTTTCGTCCGCCCCGGCATCCCGGAATTCCTGCGCGATCAGGCCCTGCCCTTGGCCGATATCGCCACCCCCAATCAGTTTGAACTGGAATGGCTTACCGGGCAGCGCATAGGATCCATGGCGGACGCCAAGCAGGCCATCACGGCACTGCAGCGGATCGGCCCACGCTGCGTCCTGCTG
>JBDKIR010000096.1:0-3299 GCA_039797035.1 Pseudomonadota bacterium
TCCGCGGGCGTCGGGTTCAGCAGGTCGATCCAGACGGCGCGGCGCAAATTTTCATCCGCCGCCACCAAGGCTGCGGACTCGCGTGCGGCTTCGGGCAATGCCGCGGTGATGTCAGAAATCGCGCCCTCTCGGACACGGCATCGGCCATCTTCAACGGTCCAGGTCGTCAGCATGGCGCGGGCCCTCCACGCGAGAAATGAGGCGCCGTCTTCTTAGCTATCCGCCGCCTGTCTGACCAGAGCGAAGCGCGCGGCGTTCAGCCGGGTTGGCCAGGCAGCGGCAGGGCGAAGTTTCGGGACAAAGCGGGGAAATCCGCCACGGCCAGATGGCGGCCTGAAGCCTCGGTGCCATCAGCAGGCCGGACCAATTGGCTGGTCATCATGCCAGCGGCAAGCGCGGCATCCAGTTCTTCAGCGACATCTGAGAGAAACAGGATCCGCTCGGGCGCCAGATCCAACGCCTGGGCGATGGCGCCATAGGATGCGCTTTCCCGCTTGGTGCCGATGCGCGTGTCGAAAAAACCCTGGAAAAGGGCTTCAAGATTGCCAGCGAGGGAATGGCGAAACAGCAGGCGCTGCGCTTCCTCAGAGCCAGAGGAATAGACCGCAAGCCCGATACCGGCCCGATGCCAGGCGTGCAGGCAGGCCGCGACATCCGGCCAGAGATGCCCCTTGATGGCGCCCGTCGCATAGCCCTGACGCCAGATCAGCCCTTGCAGGGTCTTGAGCGGCGTGACCTTGGCGTCTTCCGCCATCCAGCGCCGCAATGCGGCCGCCGGCGCTTCGCCCGGTGCCAGGGCCGTGGCCTCCGCCAGAATGGCGGCGACCGCAGGTTCCGAGGCATGGGCGGCCAAAAATTCATCCAGCGCGGCCGCCGCGAAGGGGAAAAGCTGATCCTTCACAAAAGCGATGGCAGTGGTGGTGCCTTCGATATCGGTCAGGATGCAGGCGGGGCGCATCATCCTCAGCCGACAGTAACGGGAAAACGATCCGCCATATCGGTGCCCGTGTAATGCGGGGTCCAGCCGGTTGTATCCGTGAAGATACGCAGCGCCGTGACATGGGGTTCAGTGCCGGAATCAAACCAATGTGTTGTATTCGCGGGCACGCTGATCAAATCACCACGGCGGCAATGCACATCGAATACCTTGCCGTTGACATGCAATACGAAATTGCCCGCGCCTTCATGGAAGAAGCGCACTTCATCTTCCGTATGTGTGTGTTCGGACAGGAATTTGGCGCGGATGGCATCCTTTTGCGGATGGTCCGGCGTCATGCGAATGACATCGGCCGAACCGGCACCACTGCCGGCCATGAAGGCATCCAATTGCGGCCGATAGGCTTCCAGCACGGCTTCAGCCGAAGCGCCTTCGGGCAGATCAGCCACCGCCCAGCGTTCAAAGCGCACACCAATGCCGCTCAGCGCCCCGGCAATCGCCGAGGCGTCTTCGGTGCGCAGCTCCTCGGCACCCGTCTTGGCATCCCAAATGGTCAAACGGCTCATTGCCGGATCCTTTCTTCTTCCAAGTGACACTGCAGCATGAATTCCAGCGCTTCCAGCCGCGCCAGGGCCATGGGCATATCGGCTGCCCAAACGTAAATACCATGTCCGCGAATGAGGTAACCGGGCACCGGCGCCGCTTGCCCATCCCAAAGCCGGTCCAGCGTGGCCTGCAGGCGGGGAATATCCTGATCATTGTCCAAAATCGGCACTGTCACCGCCGTATCATGGGTGGTACCGCCGGGAAAAACCTTCAGGAATTCATATCCCGCCAAAGACAGGGTCGCATCATGCCGGCGGGACAGCACCGTATTGGCGATGGAATGCCCATGCAGCACCGCCCCGGCTTCGGGGAAGCGGCGATAAATGCCGCAATGCAGCCCGGTTTCGTATGAGGGGCGTTCACCGGCGATGAGCGGGGCGCCCGCCGCGTCCACCAGCATGACATCCGCCGGGACCAATTGCCCCTTGTGCCGGCCAGAGCGCGTGATGGCGATACGATCAGGCGCCAGGCGAATGGAGATATTGCCCGCCGTGGCCGGTACCCAGCCATGGCGATCCAGGCTGCGCCCAGCCGCGACAATGGCTTCGGCCACCGTATCGGGAACGGAAAACGCCATGGGGGTCATGCTCGCCCGCCGCTGCGCCGCAGGGTGCGGGCAGGGCGGGTCTCGGGGCGGGGTAGACCCGCTTGATTAGGCGGCAGGCCGCGTCGGGTTTTGTGCCGTGCTGGCTTGGCCAGCGGCCTCAGGCCCCTTGATGCTGCCGGCGGGCTGGGAAGGGGCTTGCGCTTCCATGGAAGCATCAGGCTGTTCTTCCTTGATATTCTGCTTGAAGGATTTGATGCCCTTCGCCAAATCGCCCATCAGACCGCTGATCTTGCCGCTGCCGAACAGCAGCAGAATCACCAGCAAAACCACCAGCCAATGCCAGATGCTAAATGAACCCATCGTGACGCCTCAATTCCCAGTTAGGGCGGCCGCTTGTGACGGCCACTCGGACCCTATGACATGACGGTAACCTAAAAGCCAATGGGTCGCCGTGCAAATGCCCAAATGGGCTGCCCAGGGCGTCGCTACAATGGGGGGTTGAAAACCATTCCGCCTGCGCCCATCTCCGTCCAATCCGGGCCCCTCTGGCGGGGGCCGCCTGTTTAGGGGGCGGCCTGCCGTGATGTCGGATCGTGCAACCAAGCGCGGTCTCGGCCCCCTATGGCTGATCCGCGCCGTAGGATGAGGTTTGGGGATGGAGTTTCTGACAACCGAATTGATGGGCAAGCCCTTCTGGATGTGGAAGGGCTTTCTGCTGATTGTTCTTGTGCTGCTTGCGTTTGACCTTGGCGTTCTGAACCGCAAGGACAAGGAAATGGGGGTGGCGCAAAGCCTCTGGCTTTCCGCCTTCTATATCGCCTTTGCCATGCTGTACGGCGCCGGCATCTGGTGGGCCTATGAGGTTGGGGAGATCACGACCTCCGACGGGGTTCATGCCGGGGTGGCCTATTTCACCGGCTTCTTCATCGAAAAGGCGCTGTCCATCGACAATGTCTTCGTGATCAGCCTGATCTTTGGCTATTTCGCCATCCCGCGCCGCTATCAGTACCGCGCGCTGGTCTGGGGCATTATTGGCGTCATTGTGCTGCGCGGCATCATGATTGCGGCGGGTGCGGCGCTGGTGCAGCAATATAGCTGGGTGCTTTATATCTTTGGCGCCTTCCTGATCGCGACCGGTATCAAGATGCTGGTGGTGCCGGAAGGGGAGCAGGATATCTCCAAGAACCCCGTGGTGCGCTTCATGCGCAA
>JBDKIR010000097.1:0-5260 GCA_039797035.1 Pseudomonadota bacterium
TGACCGGGAAGGTGGCGGAAGCCGCACTCAATCGCGCGCATCTGACCTGCAACAAGAACGCCATTCCCTTTGATCCCGAAAAGCCGATGGTGACATCGGGTGTGCGCCTTGGCACGCCCGCCGGCACCACGCGCGGCTTTGGTGAGGCGGAATTCCGCCAGATCGGCAAGCTGATTGGTGAAGTGCTGGATGGTGCGGCGCGGGCCAATGATGAAGCCGGCAATAGCGCGGTGGAGGCTTCAGTGAAGGCGCGGGTGATGGAACTCTGCCATCGCTTCCCGATCTATCCGGCATGAAGTGCCCCTTCTGCGGATTTGAAGATACGCAGGTCAAGGATAGCCGCCCGGCGGAAGACAGTGCGGCGATCCGCCGCCGCCGGGCCTGCCCGGAATGCGGCGCGCGTTTCACGACGTTTGAACGCGTGCAATTGCGTGAAATCACGGTCATCAAATCCGATGGCAGGCGTGTGCCGTTTGAACGGGAAAAGTTGGCGCGGTCCATCCGGGTTGCCTTGCGCAAGCGCCCGGTGGATGAGGACCGGATCGAAAAGCTGGTGAATTCCATCCAGCGTCGCCTGGAAACCGAAGGCGAAAGCGAAATCCCTTCCCATAAGATCGGGGAGATTGTGATGGAAACGCTGAAAGAATTGGACCAGGTGGCCTATGTGCGCTTTGCCAGCGTCTATCGCAATTTCGGCGAGGCGAAGGATTTCCAGGCGTTTCTCGGTGAATTGGGCAGGAAAGAATAGCGCTTATCCGGCGCTGACCCAGATGATGCCGCGATGAATGATGATCTGCTGCACATGCGCGCGGCACTTGCCCTGGCACGGCGAGGGCTTGGCAATGCCTGGCCGAACCCGGCCGTCGGCTGCGTATTGGTGAAGGATGGCCGCGTGATTGGGCGCGGCTGGACGCAGCCGGGCGGCAGGCCCCATGCGGAAACTGAAGCCTTGCGCCGCGCTGGTGATGCGGCGCGCGGTGCCACCGCTTATGTGACGCTAGAGCCCTGTTCGCATCACGGCCGCACACCGCCCTGTTGTGAGGCTTTGGCCGGGGCTGGCATTGCCCGCGTGGTGATGGCGATGCGCGATCCAGACCCGCGCGTGAATGGCCGCGGGCTTGCCATGCTGCGCGGTGCTGGGATTGACGTGGAAGAAGGGCTGTTGGAAGCCGAAGCCCGCGCGCTCAATGCCGGGTTTTTTCGCCGCATCCAGGCCGGCATGCCGGTGGTGACGCTGAAGCTGGCTTCCACCCTTGATGGCCGTATTGCCACCTCAACCGGTGAAAGCCGCTGGATCACGGGGGCAGCGGCGCGGCGCGAAGTGCATGCGCTGCGTGCGCGGCATGATGCGATCCTGGTTGGTTCCGGCACGGTGCTGGCCGATGACCCAGACCTGACCTGCCGCATCCCAGGCATGGAGCGTGTGCCGATGCTGCGCGTGGTGGCGGATGCCAGGCTGCGCACGCCGCCCGCTGCCCGGCTGGTGCAGGGCGCGCAGGTGGCGCCGGTGCTGATCATCACCGCGCCCGGCCATCCGCCGGCGGCGCAGGCTCCCTTCATGGCTGCCGGGGCGGATATTGTGACGGTGCCGGCCCATGCGGCTGGCGGGCTTGATCTGCCTTCCCTGCTGCGCGCCCTTGGCCGGCGCGGGGTGACGCGCGTGCTCGCTGAAGGCGGCGCGGGGCTGGCGGCGGCGCTGCTCCGCCAGGGCCTGGTGGATCGGCTGGTGTGGTTTCATGCGCCCGCCGTGATGGGCGGCGATGGGCATCCGGCGCTTGAGGGCTTGCGTCTTGCCGCGCTCAGCGCCATGCCTCGTTTTCATCGCACGGCCCAAAGGGCTATTGGCGATGATATGCTCTCTGAATTCGAACGGATCGAGGATTAGCGCCATGTTCACCGGTATCGTCACCGCCCTTGGCACGGTCAGAGAGGTGCAGCCGATTGGCGGCGGGCATGATTTGCGCCTGGTGATGGGCGTAACCCCGGATTTTCTGCGTGACCCGAGCCCTGCTGTCTTGGGTGCTTCCATTTGCTGTTCCGGGGTGTGCCTGACGGTCGTGCAGCTGGCGGCTGATTCTTTCAGCGTGGATGCCTCGGCCGAAACCCTGGCGAAGACCACGCTCGGCGGATGGAAAAAGGGCAGCAAGGTCAATCTGGAACGTGCGTTGAAACTTGGTGATGAATTGGGCGGGCATCTGGTGTCCGGCCATGTCGATGGCGTGGCCGAGGTGATTTCCGCCACACCGGAAAACGCCTCGGTCCGCTGGCGCTTCCGCGCCCCAGATTCCTTGGCCCGCTTCATTGCCCCCAAGGGCTCGGTCGCGCTGGATGGTGTGTCGCTGACGGTGAATGAGGTTGACGGCGCGACCTTTGGCGTCAACATCATCCCCCATACCGCCGCGATGACGGGCTTTGGCACCTTGCAGCCCGGTGATCGCGTCAATATCGAAATCGACACGCTGGCCCGTTACGTTGCCCGCATGATGGAGTTCAGGGCATGACTTCCCATTCGACTGAGACGGCCATTCGCACATCCTTCGCGGAATTCATCTCACCAACTGAGGAATTGCTGGAAGAAGCGCGCCGTGGGCGCATGTTCATTCTGGTGGATGATGAAGATCGCGAAAATGAGGGCGATCTGGTGATCCCCGCGCAATTCGCGACGCCGGATGCGATCAATTTCATGGCGCGTTATGCGCGTGGGCTGATCTGCCTTTCCATGACGCGTGCGCGGGTTGATCAATTGGGCCTGCCGCTGATGGCGCAATCCAATGGCACGCGGCACCAAACGGCCTTCACCGTTTCCATCGAAGCGCGTGATGGTGTGACCACGGGGATTTCTGCGGCGGATCGCGCCCGCACGGTAGCGGTTGCGATCAATGCTGAATTGGGGCGTGAGCATATCGTAACCCCCGGCCATGTCTTTCCATTGGTGGCGCGTGAAGGCGGCACGTTGGTGCGCGCGGGCCATACCGAAGCGGCCGTGGATTTCGCGCGGCTTGCGGGGCTTAATCCTTCCGGCGTCATTTGTGAGATCATGAATGATGATGGCACCATGGCGCGCATGCCCGATCTGGTGGCCTTTGCGCAGCATCATGGGCTGAAGCTTGGCACTATTGCTGATCTGATCGCCTATCGCCGTCGCACGGAAAAGCTGGTGCGCCGCGTTGAGGAAGGCGAGATTGAGCAGGCGATTGGTGGCACTTGGCGCGCCATTGTCTATGAAAGCACCGCTGCACCCGGTGAGCATCTGGCGCTGGTCAAGGGGGATGTCGGCGGTGATGCCCCGGTGCTGGTGCGTATGCATGCGGCGTCGCTGTTCCGCGAAATCGTCTCCGGCCGCGGTCTTGGTGATTTGCATGCGGCGATGCGCATGATTGAAGCGGCTGGGCGTGGTGTGGTGGTATTGTTACGTGATCCGCGCCCGGATGCGCTTTCCATTCGCTTAAAGCGCGGCCCAAGCCATGCCATTGCCCCGGAAATTCGCGATTACGGTATTGGGGCGCAGATTCTTGATGATCTGGGCGTGAAGCGCATCATTCGCCTGTCCAATAATCCGCGCCCATTGATCGGGCTTGATGGGTATGGCCTGCAAGTGCTTGAAACCCGTCCCATTCCTCCGGAGAAGCCGTAATGAGCACGATCGATTCGCCCGAAAGGGGCAGCGCGCATTTGGCTGGTGCGCCGCCGCGCATTCTGGTGATCCAGGCGCCCTATTACCGTGAGGTTGTGCATGGCATGCATGACGGCGCCATGCAGGTTTTTCAGGATTTGCAGGCCGAGGTGGAAACCGTGGATGTGGCCGGTGGCTATGAATTGCCGGCAGCCTTGCGGATGGCCATGAAGTCGCGCCGGCGTTGGGATGGCTATTTGCTGCTTGGTTGCGTGGTGAAGGGTGAGACAGATCATTACACCTTCATCTGCGAAGCGATTTGCAAAGGTGTCATGGATATTTCGGTGGAAACCGGCGCCCCCATCGGCTTTGGGTTACTGACTGTGGATACGCTGGCGCAGGCGGAAGCGCGTTCCAAGCCGGACCGCATGAATAAGGGTGCTGAAGCAGCCCATGCGCTGGTAAGCCAGATTGCCCTGGCGCGGAGCTGGGGGCTGGCATGAAGGAGGCAAGGCGCGCGCCCGCGCGCCCACGTACTGGCGCCCGCGTTGCTGCGGTACAGGCATTGTTCCAGAGCGAGCATACGGGTGAGACGGTGGAAACGGTGGCGGATCAATTCATCCGCCATCGCATCGGCATGCTGGCTGGCCAGATGACCTTTGATGACGGTGGCGTGCCGGAAGCGCATATTCCGCTGTTTCAGGCGATCCTGAAGCAGGTGGCGGATAACGCCGAAGCCGCTGATGCCGCCATTATGGATTGCCTGCAAAAGGGCTGGACCCTCGACCGGCTTGACCCTGTGCTGCGTGCGTTGTTGCGCGCGGCGACGGGTGAGCTGATGCAGGCCCACGAACCGCCGGCGCGTGTGGTGATCAACGAATATCTGGATATCGCGGCGGGCTTCCTGGATGAGGAAGCAACCCGCTTTGCCAATGGCATGCTGGATACGCTGGCGCATCGGCTACGCCCGGCGGATTTCGCCCGGGGCGCCTGAAGCGCGCCATGGGCCTGCCGCGCGAATTCGCCCTGATCGCAAGACATTTTCGCCCACTGGCGGGTGATGGCGCGCTGGATCTGAGTGACGATGCCGCGCTGCTGACGCCGCCTGCAGGGCGGCAATTGGTGCTGGCCGCCGATGCGTTGGTGGAAGGCGTGCATTTCCTGCCCGATGATCCGCCGGGCATGATCGCGCGCAAATTGCTGCGGGTGAATTTGTCTGACCTTGCGGCGATGGGCGCGGCGCCGCTCGGTTATCTGATGACCACGGCGTTTACGCGCGGCACGCCCGACGCCTGGATTGCGGATTTCGTGGCGGGCCTGGCCGAAGATCAGCAGCGGTTTGGCTTGGCGGTATTGGGCGGTGACACGGTGGCCACACCTGGTCCCGCCTGTTTTTCCCTGACCATTATCGGGACCGTACCGCCGGGGCAGGCTTTGCATCGGCGTGGTGCGCGCATCGGCGATGAGATTTGGGTTTCAGGCAGTATTGGCGATGCCGCGCTGGGATTGCGTGTGCTGCAAGGCAAACTCCCTGCCGATGCGGAAGGGCATTTGGCACGGCGCTATCGGGTGCCGGAACCACGCTTGGCCTTGGGGCAGGCTTTGCGCGGCGTGGCGCGGGCGGCGATGGATGTCTCGGAGGGGTTG
>JBDKIR010000098.1:0-2784 GCA_039797035.1 Pseudomonadota bacterium
GCGGAATTGCGCACCGATCTGGCGTGCTTCATCGCGCCGGCCAAGGCCGGTCAGCGCCGCAGCCAGCACCATGAGGGTAGCGCCATGGGTCGGATGATCCGCAGCGGAAAGCCGGATCCAACGCAGCGCTTCCGCGTAATCCCCGGCGGCGTAATGGCCAATCGCCAGGAACATGTATTGCGAATAACGCATGGGATCCTGCGGCGAGAGGCTGAGCCCACGCTCCGCGCGCTGAATGGCGGATTGGCCGCGGCCAAGATAGCTTTCAAGCCCGCTCGATAAGGTCCAGGCCAAAGCATGGTTCGGGCAGGCGGCCAGCGCCTGGGTGAAATGCGCCTGCGCCGCATCATCATCGCGGCGCAACATCGTGTTGATGTGCCCAAGCGTGGCCAAGGCCAATGCATCACGCCCATCATGTGCTACCGCTTGTTCGGCCAGGATGAATGCCTGCTGCCCATCACCTTGCGGATCATCGGACCAGCCGCGCCCGATGCGTACACTATGCCAGCGTGCCGCCCAGGCCATGGGCAGGGAAAAGCGCGGTTCTTCTTCCATCGCGCGCTGCAAAAGATGCCGCGCCTTCAGGAAGGTTTCATGATCCGTGCTGCGCATGACCTGCAGGGCGCGCAGCAGCAAATGATAGGCGGTGTGGCTTTCCGGCCGTTTGCGCAGGGCATAGCCCAATTCCGCCAGGCGCAATTGCGGCGCCAAGCCTGTGATGATCTTGCGCACCGCGTCATCTTCAAGATCAAAAACATCACCCATGCCAATATTTTGGCGGTCGCCCCATAGCACCGTGCCAGTGGCGGTTTCGCAGAGTTGCATGGAAACCATGAAGGCTTTGCCGATCGGGCGGAGATGGCCCAGCAGCACATAACGCACCCCCAGGACACGCCCGACTTCTCTTGGGTCTGGGGTGCGGCCGCGAAAAATGGCGCTGGAGGCGGTTGAAATCACCTGCAATTCACGCAGGCTCGCCAAAGACATGGTGATGCCTTCGGCAATGCCATCCGCCATCAACGCGTGTTCATCATCATCACTGGCCGCATGCAGTGGCAATACGGCGATGGATGGCAGGCCGCCCATGGGCAGCAGCGGTGTGGCGATCTGCACCAGATCCGCTTCAATGGTGAAAAGCCGCGCCGGTTTGGCAAAACCTTTCAGCGCGACAAAGCCAAGATCACGCATGGCGGGGGCAGAGGTGACCGTGGCCAGGCTGGCGCGGAAGGCATCAGACAGCACGATGCCGCCCGGGGCCGCATGCGCCTGCAACCGTGCGGCGAAATTCACCGCATCGCCAAAAATGCGATGTTCAGTTTCAAACACCTGCCCGATATGCAGGCCAATCCGCAGCACAATCGGCAGCGCTTCCTGCAGGCCGGCCGCATCCAGGCGGGCGCGCACCGCATTCTGCACCGCGCGTGCCCAGGCGAGTGCTGGCAGGGCATCGGCGAAGCAGACCAGAATGCCATCGCCTGCCATATCAATGATCCGGCCCTTATGACGCGCCACTTCAGGGTGGATCACCGTCTGCAGCAGCGTCATCCAACGGGTGAAAGTGCCCTGTTCATCAGCGGCCATCAGCGTGGAATAGCCAACCACATCGGCAAAACCGATCACCGCTGAACGCTGCCCGCCCATCCCTATCGCATCCAGCGCAACCGTATCGCCATCCGCGTGCTGCCGTATCGTTCCGTCATTCGCTTCCAATCGAGATGATTGCAAAACATTATGCAACTAATTCCGAGCCCTCGGCCATAGCGGCCGCTTTCTTGCGTCATGGAAATGTTTAATGATTGAGTTAATGCAATCAATCGGCGGCATCCCGGCGGGTGCGGGATGCCGCAGGGGAAGGGGGTGGTGCCATGTCTGATCAAGGGAAGCCAAAACTGGTCCTGTCCTTTGAACCAACCCCGGCACTGCGCGCCGCTTACCTGGCCCAGGCGGGCATTGCCAATGCCTTTGCCGGGGCGCAGCCAGGGCCCTTCGAAATGGCGCTGAAGCAGCATATCGCCGAAGCGGCCCCGGGCACCGCCTTGGTCGGTACGGCAGCAGCGGCATTCTCGGTCTTGGGCTGCCCTTCAAATGATCTGCGGCAGGAAGGTGAAGCCGGAACCCCCGCAGCAAGCCTACCCCGCCTGGTGGTGGCCCTGGACATGGCCGATCAGGCCACCGCGGCGGCGCTGCTTGCAACGCATCAGGATATTTTTGGCCCCAGCGCGTCACTGGGCGCGGATCTCGCGATCAGCGCCTTGGAGGAGCATTGGTGCCCCGGCGAAGCGGCCGACCCGATTTTTGGTGATCGTGCTGCCGCGCATCGGCTCTTGCGGGCGGAAGGGGCGTTACCAGGCAGCGCCCCGGTCACGGTCATCATGGTGGATACGGGCCTGCCGAAGGAAATCTTGCCCAAGCCCCCCGGTTTTCGGGGTTGGGAGGTCGGCAATGCCTCCACCCCGGGCGCGCCACTGCGCCGGCCTGGAGAGCCGCTCACCCCGCATGGTGCCATGGTGGCGCGCAATGTGCGGGCCTTGCTGCCGAAAGCGCGGTTGCTGGATTGCCCCTTGATCCCGGATGGCATCACCGATCTGAAGCTATTTCTCAGCACGGCTGTGGCGGCTTTTGAACAGCTGGAAAAAACCATTCGCGACAAACGCGCGACCGAAGCGCCGGGTGAGGCCAGCGCTTGGATCATTTGCAATGCCTGGGGGGTGTTTGATCCCTCGGCTGAAAGCGCCGCCGGCCCGGGCCTTTCCTATACGCGCAACCCACGCCACCCCCTGGCGG
>JBDKIR010000099.1:0-7120 GCA_039797035.1 Pseudomonadota bacterium
TGCGCTGCCTTGGCTGGTGATTGGGGGCATGTTCCTGATCTGGGAAGCCGGGGTTCGCCTTTTCAATATTCAGCCCTTCATCCTGCCCGCGCCTTCGGCCATTGCCGCCAGCATGATGAAATGGTGGCAACCCTTGCTAGCCAATTCATGGGCGACTTTGCTCACCACCGTGATTGGCTTTGCCATGGCGATTGTCTTTGGGCTTTTCCTTGGCGTCGTGATCGGGTCTTCCGTGCTGGTCTATCGCGGGCTTTACCCGCTGCTGATCGCCTTCAATTCCGTCCCCAAAGTCGCCGTGGTGCCGGTGCTGGTGATCTGGTTCGGCGCTGGCTTCTGGCCTGCGGTGCTGACCGCCTTTCTGATTTCCTTCTTCCCGATCGTGGTGAATGTCGCGACCGGCATCGCGACAGTGGAACCCGAATTGCGCGATGTGCTGCGCGCCCTTGGCGCCAGCCAGACGGATATCATCCGCAAGGTCGGGCTGCCGCGCGCCATGCCGTATTTCTTTGCCTCACTGAAGGTCGCCATCACGGTCGCCTTTGTGGGTTCCATCATCAGCGAAACCGTCGCCGCCAATGAAGGCATTGGGCATTTGATGCTGGTCGCATCCTCCCGCTTTGATGTGCCCTTGGTTTTCGCGGGCCTCATCATCACCGGCGTGATGGGGGTTGTCATGTATTGGGTCGCTGTCACCATCGAAGAACGCACCACGGGTTGGGCCACACGCGGCCAACAGGACCCGCGCCTGGCTGCGGGGGGCTGATCATGTCCGAAGCTGCACTCCGTCTTGGCATGATGACCCCCAGTTCCAATACGGTTCTGGAACCCGTCACCGCCGCGCTGCTGGCCTCTACACCCTGGATTACCGCGCATTTTCAGCGCCTGCGCGTGCTCGCCATCAATCTTGGCGCCGATTCCACCAGCCAATTCGACCCACGCCCCATGGCCGATGCGGCAGGGCTTTTGGCCGATGCCAAGGTGCATGCGCTGTGCTGGAATGGCACCTCCGGCGCGTGGTTGGGGCTTGAGAGTGACCGTAAGCTTTGCGCCACCATCACGCAGGAAACCGGCCTGCCCTGCACCACCGCAACCCTGGCGCTATTTGATGCGCTGGCCGCGCTTGGTGCCAAGCGCATCGGCTTGGTGACGCCTTATTTGAATACGGTGCAGACCGCCATCATTGAAAACTTCGCCGGGCTTGGTGTGGAAACCGTGGTGGAACGGCATTTGGAAGACCCGGGCAATTACAGCTTCGCCGAACACAGCGCGGCCAAGGTGGATGCGCTGGTGCGCGATGCGGCCAGCGCCAAACCCGACGCCATTGTGATCCATTGCACCAATTTCCGTGGCCTGCCCGGCGCGGTGGGGATTGAGGCGGAAACCGGCGTTCCCATCCTTGATTCCGTGGCGGTGGCGCTCTGGGGCGCCATTCGCGCCGCGGGCCGCAGCCCAGCCATGATCAAAGGGGCGGGGCGCCTTTTCAGCTTGTAGCCCCCATTGCGCCGCGCGGCGCGCTGGCCCATCAAGCGGCCTGCATGAATTACCGCCACGCCTTTCACGCCGGCAATCACGCGGATTGCCTGAAGCATGCGCTGCTGCTCCCCCTGCTGGCAGCGCTGAAGCGCAAACCGGCGCCCTTTGCGGTGCTGGATACCCATGCGGGCTGCGGCATCTATGACATGGCGGCCAGCGAAGCCCAGCGCACCGGTGAAGCGGAACAGGGCGCGCTACGGCTGGCGGCAGCCCCGAAGCCTGCCCTTCACGCCTATCTGGAAGCGCTTAGCCAGGCGGGGTTTCCCGCCTTCTACCCTGGTTCCCCCGCGCTGATCCGCGCCGCACTCCGCCCGCAGGATCGGCTGATGGCGGTGGAACTCCATCCGGAAGATCACAGCCGGCTGAAGGCGCATTTCAAACGCGACACGCAAGTGGCGGTGCATAAGCGCGATGCCTGGGAAGCGTTGCGCGCCCTGACCCCCTTTCCCGAAAAACGTGGCCTGGTGCTGATTGATCCGCCCTTCGAACAGGAAGGTGATTTCGAACGTATCGTCGGCGCCATCACCTTGCTGCGTCATCGCTTCCGCGCGGCCATCATCGCCGCCTGGTATCCGGTGAAGCATCGGGCGCCGGTGCGCGCCTTTCATCACGGGTTGATGGCGGCGGATGTCGCGCCCCTGCTCGCTGCCGAATTATGGCTGCGTGAACCAACAGATCCGCAAAGGCTGAATGGCAGCGGGCTGGTTGTGGTCAATCCGCCGCATGGCTTTGCCGAGGAAGCGCAAACGATCCTGGCCGCTTTGGTGCAAGGCCTTGGCGCCAGCGAACCCGGCGCCGGTAGCGCCGTGATATGGCTGAAACCATGAAGGATCATATCGCCATTATCGGTGCCGGGGCCTGGGGCACCGCTTTGGCCATTCAAGCACACCGCGCCGGGCAGCAGGTGATACTCTGGGCGCGTGATCCGGCCCGCGCAGCGGCACTGCAGGAAAGCCGGTTAAATGAAAGATTGCTGCCGGGCATTTCGCTGCCAGCAGGCATCACCGTCACGGCTGATCTTAACGCCTGCCTGGCGGGCGCCGCGCTGGTGCTGCTTGTGGTGCCGGCCCAGGCGCTGCGCGCTGTCGCGCAAAACATCTCCGGGCCTACGGCGCCAATGCTGATCTGCGCCAAAGGCGTCGAAAGCGGCAGCCTGATGCTGCCCTTGGAAATTCTTGCCGCAACGCATCCCACCATGACGGCCGGGGTGCTGAGCGGCCCCAATTTCGCGCATGAAATCGCGCGCGGCCTGCCTGCGGCGGCGGTCATCGCCAGTGATGATGCCGCACTCCGCGCCACCGGCATTGCGCGGCTTAGCTCGCCCGGTTTTCGGCTTTATGGTGGTGATGATCCGGTGGGGGCCGAAATTGGCGGCGCCGCCAAGAACGTGATCGCGATTGCCGCAGGCGCGGTGATGGGCGCAGGGCTTGGCGAAAATGCCCGCGCTGCACTGATCACACGCGGGCTTGCGGAAATCTCACGCCTCGCGGTCGCGCTGGGCGGGCGGGCCGATACGGTGGCCGGGCTTTCGGGGCTTGGCGATTTGCTGCTGACGGCAACCGGTCCGGGCAGCCGCAATACCTCGCTCGGCCTCGCTTTGGGGCGGGGCGAAAAACTCGCTGATATCCTGGCCGCGCGGCAGGGCGTGACCGAAGGGGTCGCGACCGCGCCCGCCATTATCGCACGCGCCCAAAGCCTGGGCGTGGATCTGCCGATTTGCGCCGCGGTGGCGGATCTGGTCAGCGGCCGGCTGACGGTCAGTGAAGCGGTGGTCAGGCTGCTCGGCCGCCCCCAACGCGATGAGTGAAGCGCAGCCCAAAGCCGCCTGAAAACGCTTCTGCGGAGCCCTCGCCAGGGGGGGCGCATCTGGTCTAATTTCGCGCAATGTCATGCGCCATTGACAGAAAGCCTGTCACCTCAACCGCATTGGGTGTCCTCATCACCCGGCCCGAACCGGGCGCGCAGGAAACCGCGCGCGCGGTGCAGGCTTTGGGTTGGCTGCCCATCCTGGCCCCGGCCCTGACTCTGACGGCGCTGCCCCAAAAAGGCGCCTGGCCGCGCGCCCAAGCCCTGCTGTTGACCAGCCGCGCCGCCGCCCGTGCCCTGACCGCTTGGCCGATCAAGGTCTTTGCCGTGGGCAAGGGCACCGCCGCCGAAGCCGCCGCCCGGGGCTTTACCGATATTACCGCCGCAGCCGGTGACGCCGCTTCACTCACGGAACAATTGAGCAGCATGCTACGGCCGGAAGCGGGCGCCTTATGCCTGGCCGTAGGCGAAGGCTATGGGCTTGAACTGGCGGCGGCGCTGCGCGGCAAGGGCTTTCGGGTCATTCGGCGCGTTGTCTATGCGGCGCGCCCAGCGCCAAGCCTGCCTGCTGAAGCGCAGGCCGCGTTACAAGCGGGCAGCGTGCATGCCGCGCTTTTCACCTCCCCCCGCGCCGTGCGCGAAAGCCTGCGCCTGCTGCGGGCGGCCGGGCTTTCGGATGCGGCGCGCGGCGTTATCGCCATTGCCCTCAGCCCGCGCATCGCCACCGCGCTGGCGCCCCTGCCCTGGGCCGAGATCCGGGTGGCGGCGCAGCCGGATCACACGCTTTTGCTGAGGCGCCTTGGCGCGCCTGATATGCTAGGCTGCACCCCATGAGCGAAGACCCCGCCCCAGCGCCCAAGCGCCGCCTTGATCCCCTGCTGCTGCCGCTATTCATCGGCGGCGCCGTGCTGGTTTTGGCCATGACCTGGCTGCTGATCACCCCGCGCCCCAGCGCCCCGGCCTTGCCTGATCTGGCCCCGCTGGAAGCACGGTTGAGCACCTTGGAAGGCCGCCCTGCGCTTAACCTTGCCCCCCTCGAAGGCCGGCTTCGGGCCTTGGAAACCTCACCAAGGGCAGCGGCGCCTGACCTCACCCCGCTGACGACGCGCCTGGAAGCGCAGGACGCCAAGCTGGCCGCGCTGGAAAACCGCCCCGCACCCAGCCTGGATACCAGCAATTTGGCGCCCCGGGCCTTGGTGGAAAGCCTGACCAATCGGCTGGAACGGCTTTCCGAACGCCTGGATGCGGTGGCAGCGCGGCTGCAATTGACCGATGCGGAAACCCTGCGCCGGACAGAAGATTTGGCGCGCAGCCTGTTGCAGCGCCTGGAGGCAGCGGAAAAAGCCGAAGCGGAACGCATCGCCACCGCCGCCGCGGCGCTCGAATCCCGGCTGGCCGGGGCGCAATCCGCCCTGACGGCACGGCTGCAAGCCCTTGAAGCGGCGCAGGGACGGATCACCGCCATTGAAGCTCGGGCCGCCCGTTTGCAGGCCATCGCTGCCCTGCGCGCGCGGCTTGAAGCGGGCCAAGCGCGTGGCCCGGTCCTGACGTCCTTTCCTGATGCGCCGGCCGCGCTCAAGCGCTTCGCCACGGCAGCGCCGCCGACCGAAGCAGCACTTCGCCTGGGCTTTGAGGAAGCGACCCGCGCCGCCCGGACCGCCAGTGAAGCGGCGCGGGAGGGTCAGAATATTTGGGATAGCGCTTCGGCGCGTCTGGCCGGGTTGGTGACGATCCGGCGCGGGGAAGCCGTGATCTGGGGCGATGAGGCCGCCGCCGCGCTGGAAGCAGCGCGCCGCGCCTTGGAAGCGGGTGATCTGGCCGGTGCGGTGGCGCGCCTTTCTACACTCCCCGCCCCGGCCCGCGCCGCGCTTGCCAGCTGGGAGGCTGAGGCCCAGGCGCTGCTTGCCGCGCGTGCAGCCTTGATGGGTCTGGGGGGCTGAAGCGCCATGCGCAAAGCGATTTTGCTGCTGGCGGGGTTGAGCGCGGTTGCCCTGCTGACCCTTTGGCTGCGTGATCTGGGCGGGATTGTTGAAATCCGCGTGGGTGAGACCTGGATTGGCGTTTCCATGCCGATTGCGGTCGGGCTGATCGCGGCGGGCTTCATCCTGCTGCATGGCGCGCTGCGCT
The DNA here is from genome assembly GCA_039797035.1 of Pseudomonadota bacterium. Lineage (GTDB taxonomy): Bacteria > Pseudomonadota > Alphaproteobacteria > Acetobacterales > Acetobacteraceae > Neoroseomonas. The sequence goes on from JBDKIR010000099.1 coordinate 5,467, forward strand.
TGATCGCCTGGGCCCGCGCCCTGCCAGCGCGGGTCAAGGCACGGCGGGATGAACGGCGCCGGGCGGAAGGGGATGGCGCGATCACGCGGGCGCTGGTGGCGCTCGGTGCCGGCACCGCCGAAGCGGCCCGCGCGGAAACCCGGCGCGCGCGCGCACTTTTGGGGGATACGCCACAAACCCTGCTGCTGGCGGCGCAAGCGGAACGCGTCGCCGGGCGTGAGGATGCCGCGGCCAGCATTTTCCAGTCCTTGGTGGATCATCCGCAGGGACGGTTTCTTGGGCTGCGCGGCCTGTTGCGCCAAGCGATGCAGCGGGAGGATTGGCCCGAAGCCAAGCGCCTGGCGCGTGAGGCGGAAGCGGCGCAACCCGGCGCCGCTTGGCTGCGTGAGGAACGCCGTTTGCTCGCGGAACGGACGCAGGATTGGCGTGAAGCGCTGGCGCTCTGCCCGCCCGACGGGCCGCGCGCGGCCCTGGCGCTGGCCGCCGCCGCGCAGGAAGAAGATGCCGCCCGCGCCGCCGAGTTGGAAAAACGCGCGGTTGCGGCGGATGCCAAATTCGCCCCCGCCGCCATTGCCCATGCCGCTCGGCTTGAAGCGGCCGGTAGCCATCGCCGTGCGCGGGGCGTGCTGGAAGCCGCCTGGCTTGCTGCGCCGCACCCCGATATTGGCGCTGCCTGGGTGGCAAGCGTGGCCGCGCCTTTGGCGCGGGTGAAGGCGGTGGAAGACCTGACCCATCGCAATGCAAACCACCCGGAAGCACGGCTTTTGATGGCGCGCATCGCGCTGGAAGCTGGGCTGACCGGCCGGGCGCGCAGCGAATTGGACGCACTCGTCGGCAGCGGCGCCGCTGACCGTCGCGCCTATCTGCTGCTGGCCACGCTGGAAGAAACCGAACAAGGCGATACGGCGGAAGGCCGCGCGGCGCAGACGCGCTGGCTGCGCGAAGCCGCCGCTGCTGCCGATGCGCCACGCTGGCGCTGTGATGCCTGTGGCGCGGAACATGGCGCGTGGAAGCCGGATTGCGCCGCCTGTGGGGCGACGGCGCGCATCAACTGGTCCAGCCCGGCGTCTCTGCCCGCGCTGACGCAAGCCTGATCCGCCCTTTGCCGCAGCGCGGCGGCCCTGTAATGAAACGCCACCTGTTTCATGAGGGAAAACCCAATGCCTTTGACCCAAGCCCAAAAAACCGCCCTGGAGGCGGTGACCACCGCAACCCTGACCACCGTTCTGCTGAAGAAGGGCGTGCGGTTTTGCTATATCGCCGGATCCAACCCGATCGTCCCTGGCGATCGTCGCCGCATTGTCGGCCCAGCCTTTACGCTCCGCTTCACGCCGACGCGCGAAGATCTGGCGACAGTGGATAGCTGGTCCTCACCGCGTTCCACGCGTGCTGCGATTGAAGACATGCCGGAAGGTTGTGTTGCCGTGGCAGATGCGATGGGCAGCAAGGCGGCCGGGATTTTCGGTGACATCCTGTGCGCGCGCATGGCGAAGAAGGGTGTCGCTGGCCTGGTCACGGATGGCGTGGTGCGTGATGGCGCGGGCGTGATTGGCACGGGCTTGCCTGTCTATTGCCAGGGCTATGTGGCGCCGGCTTCCGTCGCTGCGCTGAACTTTGTTGGCTGGCAGGAAACCATTGGCTGCGGCGGTGTCAC
>JBDKIR010000100.1:0-3307 GCA_039797035.1 Pseudomonadota bacterium
TCCGCGCCAATCAGCCCACCGGCGCCGGCACGGTTTTCAACCACCACCGGTTGGCCGAGTACCGGGCCCAAACGATCCGCCAGCAGGCGGCTGGTAATATCCACGGCGCCACCGGGCGGGAAGGGGACAATCACGCGCACCGGGCGCCCACCGGCTACGGGTTGCGCCAGAACCGCTGGCGCGGCCAGGGAAGCGGTGGCCGCAAGGGCCAGGCGACGCGTCAACATGGCATTCTTCCCATCTTGTGTTGCGACGCTATCCTGCACGCACCGCGCGCCGCGGGGCAAGGCGTTTAACGCAAGCCCAAGGCCATGCGCGCAGCCGCAATCGCCTCATGCGCTGCTTCGGTCAGATCATAGGCATGAAGTTCATGCGGCAGCGCCCAGGCAACCTCACTCACATCATCGCCAGCCAAGGCGTCCCCCGCCTGCCAATGCGCGGCGAAATCGATGATGGTGTAATGAAAGCGCGCGCGCCCATCCTCATCATGATTGATGGCATCGAAAACATAGGCGAGTGACAGCGGCCCGACTTCAATATTGGTTTCTTCGCGCAATTCACGTCGCGCGGCTTCTTCGGCCTTTTCGCCAATATGCTGTGCGCCGCCGGGCAGGGACCATTGGCCGATGCGCGGCGGCTTGCCGCGCCGCACCAGCAGCACGGCTTCGGCGCGAAAGACAATGCAGCCAATCCCAACCCAGGGACGATCCGGATATTCCCGAGAAGCGGTGCTCACCTTGGGATCGCCGGGTTCGGCGTTTCGCCTTCGGCCGGGGCTTCTGGTGCGGCCGGCGGGGCTTCTTCCTGGCGGCGCAGATCCTCAAGCCGGGGGATCATGGCTTTTTCTTTCCATTGCCCGACCTGATAAATCCAACCACGCCAGCGCGCATTCAAGCGTGCGGCTTCTTCATCACCCTCAGCCGTCAGCATCACCCAGATTTCGTCACCCTGCTTGCGGGGTTGGGCGATAATGCTCAGCCGATCTGTCATTTCGAACCGGCTTTCGCCAAGGGCTTCGCCCGGCGCATCAGCGGCGCGCCGCACATCAAGAAAAGTGAGGAATTCAAAACTGCGGGACACTTCATCCAGGCTGACATCATCAGCGGCTGGCGCGTCTGCAGGCGTGGTGATGCCAAGCTTGCCATCCGGATCGCCGCTATGGGTCAGCACCAGCGGCGTTTCCCCAGCCCGGGCGATACTGACACGGCGCACCCTTTCGCGCGGCAGATTGGCGATATCGCGTTCCAGCCAAAGCTGCGGGTCGGCATCTACCGGAATACGCCCTTCGGCGAGCCAGGCCTGATTTTCATTCGGCCGGCGCACATAAGCGCTTTCCGGCACATTGCCCTGGGTGCGCACGCGCCGCCGACCAATCACCAATTCCGCCAGCGCCGCGCCCTGCGCATCCACGACGCGGAGCAAGGTTGAAGTCGCGCCGGCGCGCATCGGGTCTTCCAGGCCAAGGCGATCCAACATTTCGGGATTGCCGGTACGCGGTTCCATCAGGCGCAATTCCGTGAGGCCGGTCAGCAATTCACGGAGTTTTTCTTGCCGGATCGGGTAATCACCCTTGGCCGGCAATACCCAGCTATCACCCTGACGGACCACATCAAGCGCGCCATCATGGCGGCGCACTTCAATGCGCGCGGCATTGGCCAGACGTGCGGCAAGGCCAGGGAATGCTAGCGCCCCCAGTTCCGGCGCGGGCGGCGCGGTTGTCGGTTTTTCGATCAGCAGCGCGGCACCAAGCGCAATGGCCGCAGCACCCGACAGCAGCAGAAGAGAACGTCTTTGCATGGCGTTGCTCCTTCCAGGCTCAATGCCGGGCCGCGGCGCGGCGGCGCGCCCGCGAGACACCAAGCACCAGGGCAAGGATGGTGAGCAATACCGGCACCGCCGCGATATTCAGGACGCGCAGCAGGGTTTCCAGCCCTTCAATGTCGCGGCGCAATTCAAGTTGCACAGCCCGCAATTGCTGGCGGGTGCGCAGAATTTCGGCGCGCGCATTGTCGATTTCAGCGCGTTGTTCGGCGCTGATCACGGCATTGGTGGGACCGCGATCCGCCCCTTGCGGGCCTTGGCGCAATTCGCGCAGGCGGCGTTCCGTCGCTTCCAGGCGTTGCGTCAATTCACGTTCCGTCTGGCGGAAGCGCGCTTCCGCATCGCGGCGGATATCATCCACCACATCGAAGGAACGGAGAGATTCGCCGCGTGAGCGGAGCGAAATCAGGGCATCACCGCCCGCCATGGTATCCACCAGATTGGCGATCAACGCGCCATTATCGCTGAAGGGGGTGGCGACTTGCTGGCCGAAGAAATCCTGCACGCGTACCCAGAAGCGATCTTCCAGCACATCCACATCATGGATGATGATGATATTGGCGGCACCCTCGCTGCGTGCGCGATGGGCAGGAAAATCGGCGGGGCGTTCCGCACCTTGCGGTGGCGGTGGCGCGCCATCCGGGAAGGCCGAGGCAATTTCACCACGCAGCCGCGCGGCGATGACGCGGGGCTGCCCATCCGGGCGGAATTCCGCCAGCAATTGCGTTGGGTTCGGGTTTTCCCTGACCTTCGCCGCATCCGCTTCCATGCTGCGCGGGCTTGAAGTGATAAGCGGGGTGAATTCAATCCCCGCCCCATCCTTGCGGCGCAGGAAACCGGCGGACGCGAAAGTGACTTGATTGAGCTGCGCGGTCGCCACTTCGCCCTGCGCGATGGAATCGCCTTGCGTATTGAACCAGGCGACATAATCCACCGCCTGCACACGGTCCTGCGGATTGGCACGCACGCGCCAGGCCCCGCGCAGATCCAGCACCACCTTATCGGCGGGGGCTTCAATGCCCCAGGCATTGGTCAGGCGTTCCAGGCTGGAGGCGGTATTGGCCGGCGGCCGCCCACCCGGGCCGGGGCGCGATGCCTGGCCTTCGGAATGCGGGTCCATCAACAGGATCAGCTTGCCGCCACGCAGCACGAATTGATCAACCGCGTATTGGGTTGCTTCCGAAAGCCCCTGCGGATGCGCCAGGATCATCACCTGGATGTCGTTTTCAATCACCTGCGCATCCAGGGGCACATCGCGCAGCGTGAAGAATTGCCTGAGGCTATTCATCACCGCATAGGGCTGCCCCATGGCGGGTTGGCGCATCATCATCGCGCGCGGATCGCCATTGAGCGGTAGGGGCGACATCACGCCAATCACCGGCCGGCGCGGGTTGGATAATTCATAGACCAAGCGCGTCAGATCAAATTCCAGAAAGCGCTCACGGTCCGGCTGGAAGAAGGGGATATTGCGTTCGTCGTCGAGGAG
>JBDKIR010000101.1:0-5579 GCA_039797035.1 Pseudomonadota bacterium
GATCTGGTGCAGCAGGGTTTCGCCCGGCTTGCCGGGCATGAGGCCCAAGCCTTCGATCCCACTGCCTTTGGTGCCACGCCTGATGGGTTTGGTGCAGAGCCGAAGATCCTTCGCCTTGCAACACCGCAATCAGCCATAGCGCGAAGGGAAGACCCGAGCGCTTCAGCCATTGCAGCAGCACGCCCACCCGCCTGGGCTTGGCAGCCCGCGCCGGTTGAAGCGCCCACCGGCAGCCTTGCGCCGTCTGCCTTGCCGGGCGAGCAGGAAACGCCCGCCGCTGCGCCGCGCCCAGCGCAAGATCCACTCGGGCTGCGTTTTCAACGCGGACGCCTGGTGCATGCGCTGTTGCAGAGCCTGCCGGAACATCCTGAAGCAGGATGGGAAGCGCTGGCGCGCCGGTTCCTTGCGCGTCGTGCGCCGGGGCTTTCGGTGGCGGAACAGGAAGCCACCTTGCAGGAAGTTTTGGACCTGTTGCGGCAAGGCTGGATGCGCGCCGCACTTGGCGCGGGCAGCCTGGCCGAAGCGCCGCTGGCGGGTGAGGTGAATGGCCGGCTGATCGCGGGCCAGGTGGACCGGCTGAAGGTAGAAGCGGATCGCGTGCTGGTGCTGGATTACAAGACCAATCGCCCGCCGCCGGAACAGGTGGATCAGGTAGCGCCGCTCTATCTGCGGCAAATGGCGGCCTATCGTGCGTTGCTGCGCGCGGCCTTTCCGGGCCGGCGCGTTGAATGCGCGCTGGTGTGGACTTATAGCGCGCGCTTCATGGCATTACCGGATGCCTTACTGGATCCGCATCAACCGTAATGCAGTGATTGGGCCGCGCTTTACTCCCGCGGCCCTGGCGCCAGCACTTCGCGCTTGCCGACGTGATTGGCCGCGCCCACCACGCCTTCCTTTTCCATCTGCTCAATCAACTTGGCCGCGCGGTTATAGCCAATGTTCAAATGCCGCTGCACGAAGCTGGTGCTTGCCTTGCCTTCGCGCGTGACCAGCGCCACCGCCTGATCATAAAGCGATGCTTCGCCATCCGTATTGCCGCCCAGCAGGCCGAGCATGGCATTGGCATCATCATCTTCCTGAACTTCGGTGACTTCTTCGATGTAGCTTGGTTCGCCCTGGGCACGCAGGAATTCGACCACGCGCTCAACCTCGGTATCCGACACGAAGGGGCCATGCACGCGCGCCAGACGCCCACCACCCGGCATATGCAGCATATCGCCCTGGCCCAGCAGCTGTTCCGCCCCCTGTTCGCCCAGGATGGTGCGGCTATCAATCTTGCTGGTCACCTGGAAGGAAATGCGCGTTGGGAAATTCGCCTTGATGGTGCCGGTAATGACATCCACCGAAGGTCGCTGCGTGGCCATGATAACGTGGATACCGGCCGCGCGCGCCATTTGCGCCAAGCGCTGCACTGCCGCTTCAATTTCCTTGCCGGCCACAATCATCAAATCGGCCATTTCGTCGATGACCACAACGATCATCGGCAGCGCTTCCAGCGCCAGCGGCTGATCTTCGAACATCGGCTTATTGGTTTCCGGATCGAAGCCAGTTTGCACGCGCCGGGTCAGCACTTCGCCACGCTGGCGCGCCGCGGTCACTTTTTCATTATAGCCCGCGATATTGCGCACGCCCAATTGGCTCATGGAACGGTAGCGGCGTTCCATCTCCCGCACGGTCCATTTCAGCGCACCAATCGCCTTGGGTGGTTCCGTCACTACCGGGGCCAGCAGATGCGGAATCCGGTCATACACCGAAAGTTCCAGCATCTTCGGGTCGATCATGATGAAGCGGCATTCATCAGGGCTGAAACGATACAGCAGGCTCAGGATCATGGTATTGATCCCGACCGATTTGCCCGAACCCGTGGTACCCGCAATCAGCAAATGCGGCATGCGCGCCAGATCCGCAATTACCGGGCCGCCGCCAATATCCTTACCAAGGGCAAGCGGCAGCTTGCCCGGATTGCGTTCCCAGCTTTCATCCATGAAAATTTCAGAAAGGAAAACCGTCTCGCGCTTCGCATTCGGCATTTCAATGCCGATCACATTGCGCCCCGGCACGGTGGCGATACGCACCGCAATCAGGCTCATGGACCGCGCGATGTCATCCGCAAGGCCGATGACGCGGGCCGATTTGGTGCCCGGCGCCGGTTCCAATTCATAGAGTGTCACCACCGGGCCGGGGCGGATTTCGGTAATGCGCCCGCGCACGCCGTAATCTTCCAGCACGCTTTCCAAGAGCCGGGCATTGGCCTGCAGGCTTTCTTCGGAAGGCCGCCCGGCGCGCTGCTTCGGTGCCGCGGTCAGCAAATCAAGCGGCGGCAGCGCCCAGGTGCCATCGCCCAAATCAAGGGCCGCTTGCTGGGCGGGGCGCTTCGGGGCTTCGGCCATTTTGCGCGGCTGAACGCGCGCCGCTTCGCGCGGTGGTGCATCCGCAACAACGGGCGGCGCTGGCCGGATGGGCATGGCCTCCGCCGCCGCATCCGCTGCGCGCAACATGGGGCCAAGCGGGATTTCCGGTTCCTGCCGGCGGAACAAGCCGCCCGTCCGGCCGCGCAGACCAGCGAGCGGTGCCATCATACGGGCGAAAAAGCCCGGCCCTTGGCGGGGGGCTTCTTCCTCGGCCGGGCGCAGGCGTTCCGCACCGCTGCGCGCGGCATCAAAGGCCGCCTGCCCCGCGCCAATCGCCGCGCGCCCCGCGCCGCGCCATTCGCCAAAGGTCAGGCCGCAGCCAATGAAGCCGGCACCAACCGCCCCGAGGATAATGCCGCCCTTGGCGAGCAAGGCGCCATAAGCCCCGAAATGCCCCGAAAGCCAGCCCACCACGCCATCTGCCAGCAGCGGGCCAAAGGCACCGCCCGCGCCGGCAAGGCTCGGCGCTTCCGCCGGCAAGGGGGCCAGGCTAAGCGCCGCCGCCGCCAGAGGCAGGCCAAGCGCCAAGCCAAAAATACGCCAGGGAATGAAGCCAAGCCCGCGCTGCGTCGCCAAGCGAAAAGCCCAAGCCAGCAAGGCCAGGACCGGCAGGGCCGAAGCATAGCCGACGGTTTGCAGCAACAGATCCGAAATCACCGCCCCCATGGGGCCAGCCAGATTGCTGGCGGGGCGATCTGTGGCGGTATTGAAGGAAGGATCGGCCGGATCATGGCTCAGCAGCGCCGCCGCCAGGCCCAGTGCCACCAGGGCCGCCAGCAGGCCGAGCATTTCCATCACGCGCCGGCGCATGACGGCGCGCACATCTGCCGAAGCAAAATGCCACCTCATGCGGCCCTTTTCGGGATCACGGCCAGAGGAGGCAGAGATGGATAGACGAGGCATAGCAACGACGCTTCAGAGTGAATCCGAAGATTAGGCGTGAAGCGCCTCAATGCACAGGGATTTTTTCGCCGAACCCCGCCCCGGCCTGCTCGCGACTCGCCACCGTTGCAGCAGAGTCACGCTTTGGCGGGGGCCGCCCCCCCGGTCGGGGGGGGGCGGCCCTGGCCAGGGGCTGGGGCGTTAGCGCAGAATGATTTCAACCCGGCGGTTCTGCGCCTCTCGCACGCCATCGGCGGTGGGGATCAGTGGGTTGGCCTCACCAAAGGCGCGGGTGAAGATTTCATTGCGCGGTACACCGCGGCGCAGCAATTCGGCGGCCACCGCATTGGCACGACGCGTGGACAGACCCTGATTGTACTGATCCGAACCGGAACGGTCCGTATAGCCATTCACTTCAATGCGCGTCACGCCCTGGCCACGCCCGGTGGCTGCCTCCCCAATGATCTGCTTGGCGCGCGCCGTAAGGTCCGCCCGGTTCCAATCAAAGAACACCAGGTAAGTCTGCGCAGCCGCCAACGGCGCTTCGGGGGCGACGCTGGGCGCGGCATTGAAGGCGTAACGCAAGCCAATCAGCACTGACTGGTTCTGGCTTGATGCCTTCACACTGGTGTTACGGAAATTACCCGATGATTCGATATCATAGGTGCCCGAAAAGGTTGATTCCAAGGAAGCAAAATACCGGTAATCGACCGTGAACGACAGGCCAGGAATATCGCTGACCGGGAAAGACATGCCTGCAATCAGCTGATAGGCGAATGCCGCCTTGGCGTCATCTATTCTCACCACATCTTCAAGCGCCAATACCGCTTTCACATTATTCCATTGTTGATACGCCACCCCCGCACCGAACCCCAGATACGGAAACACGGGCCCAATCGGCGTATCGGTGATTGTGAAGTCATACAGAATATTGCTCATCAAGGCAGAGGTAGAAATCGATCCACCTGGCGATGCTGCTTCTGTACGCAGTATCCCATCGAAAGTCCTGCCTGAAGCCGTGCGCAAATCATTCCTGCGATGGCTTGCTTCCAATTCGACACGCAAGCCATTTCCATAGCCCCAACCAAGGCTCAAGCTACCTGCCATGCCGGGGTTCGTTTCTGTCCAGAGGCGCCCAGACTGCGCCTGGAAAGTATCAAAACCGGTAGCGAGCGGTTCGCTGGTTTTAGCGGATAAATTCAACCCTAACGCGGTGGATGCGTACCAGCCGGTGACCGGCTGCGCATGGGCCACCATTGGGGTGAAGGCGGCGCTGACCAGAAAGAAAAGCTTATGCTGGTTGATCTGCATATCTATCCCTTTTCTGCAATCAGCGATCGCTGAAAACGCCCAAAGCCTTGAGTGCCGGCAATTGCTTTTCCGCGAAGGCCTGCGCTTGCGTGGTGAGTTCCGCGATATTCTCTTCAGGCGTTTCCAGGGCCCTGCCATCCTTCATGATCCGCTGGCCCTGGCCCGCCAGCACATCCCAACAAAGCTTCGCCCATTCGCCCGGGGTCTTCAGACCAAGCTGCGCTGCTTTCAGGAAAAGCTGCTGGAAGCGACCAACCGCGACACCGCCACCCACAACCGGACTCGCCAAGAAGGTGATGTCATTGCTGCCGCGCGCCTTGTCCAGCAGATGGGCATTCATCGCGGCACTGGTTTTGGCGGCAGCGGCGGCAGCAGTTTCATCCTGCACCGGCGCCACATGGCCCGCCCCCACCAGCAGCATCACGGTTTGCAGCACTTGCGGGAAATTCACGCCCTTACCCCGCAGCGCGGCTTCAATTTCGGCCAGGCTCCGCGGCTTGTGGTCCGCCATCAGGTCCAGGAAGGGGGCGTAGATTTCCTCCTTCATCGAAACCTCACCCAAGCCGCCGGTTACCTTCAGCGACACATCCGGCCGATGCGCCACCAGCATCACGCGTTCCGCCCGCAGGGCTTCCGCCTGTTCCAGCGCCGAGAGCTTGCGCGCGCCCTTCACCCAGTAATCCTTGCGGAATTGCTGGTTCACCATGAAATCCCGCACGCTTTGCCGGAACATCGGGTCTGGGATTTCGGCCAGGAACGCCTGCTGTTCGGCGCTCAGGTTCACGGCATCGATATGGTCCAGGTAATTGGCTGAACACGCATATTGCACCTTCGCCGGTTCCAGCCATTGCGCCATGGTCGCGAAATGCATCGGGTGCCAATCCCGGTTGAAATACTCATGCGCCAGATAATGCCGGTTATGCTCCTTCATTTTTTTCAGCCGGTCGCCCACCAGCGGATTGGCACGCAGGAAGG